>NZ_JAQIHG010000073.1:0-545 GCF_035916735.1 Acinetobacter minutum | reverse complement strand
TTCCTTTGTTTGCTTGGTGTGGTCTTTCATGGTTGTAATGCCACAGCCAACTCGTTGCATAATCTTGCACTTCTTCCAGTGTGTCAAATAGATGCTTGCTTAGCCAGCTATAGCGTATAGTCCGATTATAACGTTCAATATACGCATTCTGCTGTGGCTTACCTGGTTGAATATATTCAATACGAATACCTTGTTCAGTTGCCCAGCGTACAAATTCATGACTGATAAACTCCGGGCCATTGTCACACCGAATAACTAACGGCTTTTCTCGCCACTCCAGCAACTGATTCAACGTACGAATAACCCGGATTGTCGGTAATGAGAATCCTGCTTCAATCGCTAAACCTTCTCGACGGTAATCATCAATTACATTCAATAGCCGATACTTACGACCATCGATCAGCTGGTCATGCATAAAATCCAGTGACCAGACCTGATTTGCCCGGATCGGCTCTTTCAGTGGTTCTGGTGCATGTCGTTTCAATCTTCTTCTTGGCTTAATACGCAGATTCAGTGCTAATTCACAGTAAATACGATAAACACGC
>NZ_JAQIHG010000072.1:0-653 GCF_035916735.1 Acinetobacter minutum | reverse complement strand
CGTCTTTCTTCGCCTCTGACTGCCAAGGCATCCACCACATGCACTTAATTACTTGACTATACAACCCCAAACAGTCGTTAATCCCTACAAGTAGGATCAAGACAGATTAACTAATTGCTTAGCTAATCCACAGTTTGTTGCCCGTGCATTTAAGCACTGTACAGCTTCAATCTAAATTCATATACCAAAACGCTTGATTCAGTTAATTTGCTAGTTCTCAATTTCATTCAACATTCACAATTGCTTGCTACTGTCTTCTGAATTGAGTGAACAATTTATTTCAGACTCAATTTTGCCAATCTGTTAATGAATAAACACGCCTTCGTCAGGTCATGCTTAATACCGTGATACTTAAATCACAGAAGTTAATAAATTTGCTATTTCAGCTTATTTACTAAGTTCTGCAATCTTTAGCTCTAAATTAAATATTCCTATTTAATTCGTGGTGGAGACTAGGAGAGTCGAACTCCTGACCTCCTGCGTGCAAAGCAGGCGCTCTACCAACTAAGCTAAGTCCCCAGCTATATCATTAGTCAACATATCTGCTTCTGTGCTTTATAAGTATTAGATACTTACTCGTCAGTAGTGGTGGGTCTGACAAGACTTGAACTTGTGACCCCACGCTTATCAAGCGTGTGCTCTAACCAACTGAG
>NZ_JAQIHG010000071.1:0-721 GCF_035916735.1 Acinetobacter minutum | reverse complement strand
TTGATTGATTTCAACTGGATTGAAAGCAGTTTAAAACAAACAGGCAAGGCCTCCATCAGAAAAAGAAAATTGCCTGCTGAACATGTGGTATGGCTTGTCATTGGACTTGCCCTGTTTCGGGATCAGCCTATTTGGTATGTCTTGCAACAACTGAAACTTGTTTTTGGTACCACAGAATATTGTGTCCCAAGTGCAGCAGTCCAAGCTCGACAACGTTTGGGGCTGGAACCGATGCATGCATTATTTTCCATATTAAGCCAAGCCTGGTTTGAAGAATCCGAACAGCAGTACTCAAACTTTCATGGTCTCAGTGTGTGTGCTGTTGATGGGGTGGTTTGGTCTATGCCGCATACTGATGAGAATTTTAGTCACTTTGGCTCATCTAAAGGTAAAACGGCTGTAGCACCTTACCCGCAAGTGAGAGCAACCTGCCTGGTCAATACCAACACGCATGAAATCATTGATGCCAAAATCGGCAGTATGGATCAGGGTGAACTTACACTGGCAGATCAATTATCTCCTCCACCCCACAGTATTACCCTGTTTGATCGGGCCTATTTCTCTGCTGACTTTCTGGTGGGTTGGCAAACACGAGCGCAAGCAAGTCATTGGCTAATGCGAGCGAAAGACAACTTACGCTATGAGGTGGTCAAGCGTAACTCCCAGCACGATTTTCACATCAAAATGCCGGTATCACCGAGGGCCAGGAAGCTCAATCCAT
>NZ_JAQIHG010000070.1:0-798 GCF_035916735.1 Acinetobacter minutum | reverse complement strand
TGATCCTAGCCAAAATAATGGACAGTTCATCCCTCTAAAGATAACGTAACGTTAACTTTGGAGATATAAAAATGGCTAAACGCTTTAGTCCAGAATTTAAGCAACAGGCAATTGATTATGCACTTTCAAACTCACATGAGCCTATCGCTGTAATCGCCCAGAAATTAGGTGTGGGTTATTCAACTTTAGACAAATGGATTCGTGAAACCAATCAGGCGGGTTCAAGCAAACGCCAACTTTCACCAGAACAGCAACGGATCTTAGAATTAGAGAAAGAAGTCAAACAGCTCAAGGAAGCCAATGACATCTTAAAAAAAGCGCATGTGTACTTTCTGACAGATCATGCCAAGAAAAGTACACGGTAATTCAAGATCTGGATGTGAATGAAGTCACTGTATCTTCTGCCTGTAAATGCCTGGGTGTCAGCACTTCAGGCTATTATGCCTGGCGAAAACGCCAGGCCAATACAGCGCAGAAATATAATGACTTAAAAGCCGTATATTGGCAGCATCATGCACGATTGGGTGCACCTTCATTGGTACATGACATGCATGATTTAGGTTACAGCATGAGCGAGCGAACCCTTGGAAGAATGCTTAAAAAGCTTGGTTTACGTAGCAGGATTGCACGTAAATACAAGTATACGACTGATTCAAATCATCGTTTGCCTACAGCACCAAATCTATTGGCGCGTCAATTTACAGTCATGCAGCCTAACAAAGTTTGGACAACTGATATTACCTATATCCGTACCAAGCAAGGTTGGTTGTATTTATGTGTGATGCTGGATCTATTTAG
>NZ_JAQIHG010000069.1:0-931 GCF_035916735.1 Acinetobacter minutum | reverse complement strand
GTGTATTAGCCCCCGTAAAAACGGACAGTTAACTCGCTAATTTTAGCGATAGAAATTCCCGAGGGGATTTCATTTTTAATCCACTATGCGGATGATTGCAATTGTAATCTTCTATCCATAGCGGCAAAGCGTTCAGCACGGTTGCAGCATCAGGCACATCATTCAAATAAACGTAATCCCGTTTAAATGTCTTCACAAATGCTTCCGCCATCCCGTTGCTCTGTGGACTTCTAATCGGTGTGGTACAGATCCGAAAGCCAAGCGCATGCGCAAATTGCCGGGTCGATTTCGCAATATAACAACTGCCATTATCTGTCAGCCATTCAACGGGCTGAGGCAAATAACCGACCGCACCAAAGCGTTTTTCCATGCTCTGTACAAGTACATCACACACCATGTCACTACTGATGCCCGTGGTGGTTGCAAGATAACTCATGACTTCCCGATCACAACAATCCAGGCTAAAGATTACCCGCACTTTTTCACCATTCCAGCACTTGATTTCAAAGCCATCCGAACACCAGCGGCTGTTTGAAGTGGATACTTCAACTTGACCATCATGCGTCCGGTCATTCTTTAATGACTCGGCCCGTGTGAGAAGCAACTGATTCTGCTTCATAATCCGGTAGATACGTTTAGGGTTGACCCGGGCAAGTTTCATCACATGCTGCTTCAAATAACGGTTTAAATGTGCGGTCACACGCCGATATCCGTTACTCGGCCGTTGATCACAAATCTCCCGAATGATAGGTAATAAAACCATATCATCAGCCTTACAGTATCGTAAACGAGAAGCAGCTTCTGGCTGCTTCAGTCGCCGATAGAGATTTGATCTCGATACCCCTAAGGTCAGGGCTATTTGTTGTGTTGGGTATCGTCGGGCGGTAATAAGGGCATGTGCGATATGTACTTTTTTGCCTGAGCAATCTCT
>NZ_JAQIHG010000068.1:0-1055 GCF_035916735.1 Acinetobacter minutum | reverse complement strand
GGTTCCTGCCAGGTGAAAATATCCTCCAGTTCAGCATCAGACTCTGTTAAAGGGCGATGCAAGTTCTTGGAATTTCTTGCACACTTGGCGAACTTCTGATTGAACTGCTCAATGAAGCAGGGTAGCCAGGCATTGGCTTCAGCAATCGAACTGATGCCTTGCAGACGCATCTCCTTGATCAGACGATCCTGAAGTGTCCTGTTGGCACGTTCAACACGACCTTTGGCCTGCGGTGAGTTGGCGAAGATAATATCAATGTTTAACTCATTCAGGATCCGGCCAAATTGCGTGATCTTGCTGTCTTGGCTGGATTTCTGATTGACTCGGAATACCGAGTGTTTATCGCTATAAAAGGCCAACGGCTTGCCGTATTGCTCAATGTAGGCTCTGGTTGAGAGCATATAATCAAAGGTCGTTTCAGCCTCACAAAAGCGTAGATGCAGCAGTTTTCCAGTCGCGTCATCGATATAAACCAGCAAGCAGCATTTGGCGGCTCGTCCTTCAAACCAGTCATGATATGAACCATCGATCTGGATCAGCTCACCGAAGCAATCCCGGTTATATCTAGGCTGATATGGACGTTTCAGACGCTTGGATCGCGGAATCCAGAGCTCATTGGCAGTCATCCAGCGACGAACCGTTTCTACAGGGATATTCAGGCCGAACATGCTGCTGAGCTTCTCATGCGCCAAGGTTGGGCCAAATCCCAGCAGATGTTCAGAAATAAGGGAAAGACATTCAGATTTTACGGCTTCATTATGGCGACGATGACCCGGTTGACCACGACTGGCATGCGCCAGACCTGAAACACCGTCTTGATTGAGCTTCTGCAATAACCGGGTAATTTGACGGGTTGAAAGATTCAGAATTTCAGCAGCACGGACTTGTGTAATACGTTGATCTCGAACATCTTGCAGAACTGCAAGACGTTGTATTTCCTTGTCAGACATAGTGATCAGCATCTCGATTCATATCCAGTCCATGATGTTGATGCGCATCATAGACCAGACATTTTTATTGGTGAGAATACAGACACTTTAAATGGTTTCTAACAA
>NZ_JAQIHG010000067.1:0-1071 GCF_035916735.1 Acinetobacter minutum | reverse complement strand
ATCAGTACGCATTAATCGTTCATGACTGGTCTCAACTGCAGTATGTGAAGCACAATCATAAGGTTCAGCGTCTTCAAAGAACACAGGCGAATTCAGGCTATGAATTGCAAAGCAGTTTACTTGTCGATGCATCATCAGGGCTCCCGATTGCGCCATTATCTCAGACGCTAACAGATGCATCCGGCTGTTATTCCACATTCAGTGAACAATACGGTGAGCGCAAGTCCCATTTGGACTCACTCGCAGAACAGATCAAAACGATTGAACAGTATCCGATTGAGAAAACAAAAGTCCATATCATTGACCGTGAAGGAGATTCGATTGCCCACTTGAGGGAAATCAGCAGCCATGGTTTTAAATGGTTGATCCGGGCCAAAGAAAGCCATCGGATTGAGCATCAAGGGGAAACCTACAAAGTTGCAGAAGCCGCAGAAAAAGTAATAACTCAGCAGGTTAAGCCGATTGCTTATAAAGGAAACCGGCATATGCTGCATGTTGGAGAAACCGATATTCGGATAACGCGTGCAGCAAAGCCGAAGAGAAAAGATGATTCAGGCCAACGGGTTGCTCCCCAGCCAGGCAAGGTGGTTGCAGCCAGATTAATTGTTGCTGTGGTGAAAGATGCTCAAAGTAAAACAGTCGCGAGATGGTCGCTGATCAGCAATGTTTCTTCAGAGATTGATGCGGTAGAACTAACCACCTGGTATTACTGGCGCTGGACAATTGAGTGCTATTTCAAGCTTCTCAAGCAGGCAGGCCATGACGTTGAATCATGGCTTCAGACCACACCTGCAGCGATATTAAGACGGCTCCTCATCAGCAGTATGGCGTGTGTGCTGACTTGGCGAATACAGCGTTCTGAAGATGAACAAAATCAGAAAATTCGTATATTTCTGGCCCGTCTTTCAGGCCGACAGCAGAAGAGAGGTAAGTTGGAAAGTGCACCTGCAATATTGGCAGGACTTTCAATTTTACTGAACACTCTTCAACTGCTCTCAGAATATTCAATAGATGAACTGAATGAAATCGCAACAATTGCATTAGGTACCTAAAGATGTGTAGATACCTATG
>NZ_JAQIHG010000066.1:0-1122 GCF_035916735.1 Acinetobacter minutum | reverse complement strand
TCCATTGCGATTGGGTGGATCAATTCTACTGACATTTCAACGTTGTCACCTGGCATAACCATTTCAACGCCTTCTTTCAACTGGATCGCACCAGTTACGTCAGTTGTACGGAAGTAGAACTGTGGACGGTAACCATTTAGGAATGGAGTGTGACGACCACCTTCTTCTTTAGAAAGTACGTATACTTCTGCGTCGAATTTAGTGTGCGGCTTGATTGTACCTGGTTTAGCAAGTACTTGACCACGTTGTACGTCTTCACGCTTAGTACCACGAAGAAGAACACCACAGTTCTCGCCCGCACGGCCTTCGTCAAGAAGTTTACGGAACATTTCAACGCCAGTAACAGTTGTTTTCGTAGTATCACGGATACCAACGATTTCAACTTCTTCACCAACTTTGATGATACCTGCTTCTACACGGCCAGTTACTACTGTACCACGACCAGAAATAGAGAATACGTCTTCGATTGGCATCAAGAATGCTTTGTCGATAGCACGTTCTGGTTCTGGAATGTAAGAGTCAAGTGCTTCAACAAGAGCAAGAACAGAAGACTCGCCATATTGACCAGCATCACCATTAAGTGCTGCAAGCGCAGAACCACGGATCACTGGAGTGTCATCACCTGGGAAGTCATAAGTAGAAAGAAGTTCACGAACTTCCATTTCTACCAATTCAAGAAGCTCTTCGTCGTCTACAAGGTCGCATTTGTTCAAGAATACGATGATGTAAGGTACACCTACCTGACGAGAAAGAAGGATGTGCTCACGAGTTTGTGGCATTGGACCGTCAGTCGCAGCACACACAAGGATCGCGCCGTCCATCTGAGCAGCACCAGTAATCATGTTTTTAACGTAGTCGGCGTGTCCTGGGCAGTCAACGTGCGCGTAGTGACGAGTTGGAGAGTCGTATTCTACGTGTGAAGTATTAATGGTAATACCACGTGCTTTTTCTTCAGGAGCAGAGTCGATTTGTGAGTAATCTTTCGCTTCACCGCCGTAAGTTTTTGCACAGATAGTTGCAATCGCAGCAGTAAGAGTAGTTTTACCATGGTCAACGTGACCGATTGTGCCCACGTTTACGTGTGGTTTATTACGTTCAAACTTGGCTTTAGCCATGATGATC
>NZ_JAQIHG010000065.1:0-1386 GCF_035916735.1 Acinetobacter minutum | reverse complement strand
AAGCAAACAAAGGAAAGCCACCTCTAATGGCTGCTTAACCTCTACTTTTAACTTCGGTTATTTATGGGAGGATTACCAGCTGAATAGTTGGCCAACAGGAAAGTTGAAGTCGATATGTGTAATTTAAATGGAGCCAATTAAAAGTCTTTATTTTTTTATGCCTTTATTGCTTTAAACCATATATCTTGAGTGAAACGAGGCGTATACTCAAATAATTGATTGAATCAAGGGATGAAAAAAATGCTCCTCAAATTTGCTATTCGTTTCGCTGTTGTTTTATTTTCGGTGTTGATTGTAGCTGCAATTGTGATTCAATTTTTCTTTTCTAGTAAGTTAACGACGGATTTGTGGATTATTGTTGTTCCCGTGATTTTAGCAATTCCTATTTTGACCTCTGTGATCTGTGCCAAAGATGAAGAGTTGAATCTAGATTCCAGCCATTAATTGCTCATATTTTTCATTGTAGACGTGAGCTAAGCCTATTTTGATTAATCTCTGACCTCGCTTTTGCGAGGTTTTTTGCCAATTGAGTAATCGTTCAAGGTTAGGATGACTGTCCAGAGATCTTTTAGAAGGAGTTACACGAAAGCGATTATTGGTTATGATGAATTTTTCCTGCTCAATTCGATAAAAAATGCAAATTCTTCACTACGTCATGATTTTGATGGTCACAATGAGTTTAACTGCTTGTGTTAATGGGGTTAAAACAGAACAATCGCAGCCTACACCTTCAATGGGAATCAAAAAATGCTCCCCTGAAGCAGCAGCAAAACTTGTTGGTCAAACGGGTTTGACTGAGTACGAAATTAAAGCTCTAACTCAATCTGAATTTGTAAGAATGGTCACTCCAGGACAAGCAGTGACAATGGACTATCGTGAAAATCGTATTACCGTGGTCCTTGATCCCCAATCTAAAGTCATTCTGCAAGCTTCTTGTGGCTAAATTATGCTCATAAAAGCGCTCAGTAGTTTCTCTATCAGTATGATGGATATACCAATATCCATCCCATGATCCTAAGTCTACTAATTACTCGTATTCATTAGATTTATAAAGGAAATTTAGGTTATAAAAAATTCTGGCATCAAGAAAATTTTATCTAGAGAGAACAAGTTGCTGAATTGCTGCTATTCCATTTTTATTAAATACCCCATCAGTAAGAATAAATCCTAATAAACAGGCATGATTTTGACTATTAAATTAGGAGTGAAGCCAACAATATCACTGTATCCATTCAACTCGGGTTATTAATTTAAGCAAGAAGAGGGGAATCGGCTGTGTTTACCTTTAAGGTAGGCTAAATTAAGAATAACGTAAGCGTCCGCTGAACCCCATGCCTATTTTTTAATTTGAGTTGGATTTCCAGCGATGTGGCAGTAATTCTTCTA
>NZ_JAQIHG010000064.1:0-1458 GCF_035916735.1 Acinetobacter minutum | reverse complement strand
GGTCAGTTTGAGATGCGATGGCTGGTTTTCTTCATGCACCGTGTTTGAGACAAACACCGAAGACAGACGGTCAAAAGTGATCTTGCCATCGGCTTTTGGATAGTCTGGTTTAAAGCTCACCGCATCGACAGTTTTCAGTGCGCTGAAATCCGGGACCAGGTCATGCAGGGTAAACGGCACTTTAAACAGGTTCTGGTCAATAAAGTTAAATGCACCGCCGCCCCATTGACCGAACTTGTGCATCGCCGGGCCAAAGTTACGTGCGTTGTACAGCTCTTCTTTCAGCCAGCTGTTGTTAAACTTGTCGGTATAAGTAGTGAGTTCTTTGGCAAAGAAATCTTCACCTTCAGTCAAACGCGCATAACCGAGATCACCGCCTTTTTCCACACCCGCCGCAATTGCTTCAAACACCGCTTCAGCACATAACATGCCAGACTTCATTGCGGTATGAGAACCCTTAATCTTGGCAAAGTTCAGGAAGCCCGCGTCATCACCAATCAGACAGCCGCCTGGGAAAGTCAGTTTCGGCAATGAGTTAAAACCACCTTTGACGACCGCACGCGCACCATAAGAAATACGCTTACCACCTTCCAGATACTGTTTGATTAACGGATGGGTTTTCCAGCGCTGCATTTCCATGAACGGGAACATGTGCGGATTCTCATAAGATAAATCCACGATCATGCCCAGTGTCACCTGATTGTTCTCGGCATGGTACAACCACCAGCCACCAGAAGATGCCGTTTCCGC
Organism: Acinetobacter minutum; assembly: GCF_035916735.1. Lineage (NCBI taxonomy): Bacteria > Pseudomonadati > Pseudomonadota > Gammaproteobacteria > Moraxellales > Moraxellaceae > Acinetobacter > Acinetobacter minutum. The sequence continues at coordinate 708 of NZ_JAQIHG010000064.1, read as the reverse complement.
CAAAGGCCAGCCGGCACCGTGCATCACCAGACCCGGCTTGTGCTTGGCTGGATCAATTTCCCAAAGCTCTTTAATGCCGATGCCGTAGTGCTGCGGATCCGCCTCTTGATCCAGATTGAACTTCTGGATTAAACGCTTACCGAGATGACCACGGCAGCCTTCAGCAAACAGCGTGTATTTGGCATGCAATTCATAACCCGGCGCAAAGTTATGCGTCGGTTGACCATCCTTGCCAATGCCCATGTCACCAGTCTGGATGCCTTTGACCGTATCATCTTCATGATAGAGCACTTCCGCAGCAGCAAAGCCCGGGAAGATCGACACTTCCAGTTCTTCGGCTTTCTGGCCTAACCAGCGCACTACATTGCCCAACGACACCACATAGTTGCCGTCATTGTGCATGGTTTTTGGCACCATCCAGTGTGGTGCTTCCTTGTGCGTACTGTCCGACATCAGGAAATAGGTTTTATCTTCCGTCACCGGCACATTCAACGGCGCGCCCTGTTCTTTCCAGTCGGGGAACAGTTCATTCAGTGCACGGGGTTCAAGCACAGCACCCGAGAGGATATGCGCACCCACTTCAGAGCCTTTTTCAACCACACAGACGGAGAGGTCTGCCAGGTTGTTTTCGATTGCTAATTGACGGATGCGAATCGCGGCGGAAAGACCTGCAGGTCCGGCACCAACGATGACGACATCAAACTCCAT
>NZ_JAQIHG010000063.1:0-1482 GCF_035916735.1 Acinetobacter minutum | reverse complement strand
TGTAAGCCCAAAGTAGAAATGTCCGGTTTCTCCAAAGTAAAAATGTCCGCTTTTAGAATACGCGTTTTTGCGATTTTCTTAGCGGACGGTTTGTTATGTTGGTGTCTATGTCGGATAAAGAACTTAAACGATTGTCGGTCTTGCAAGAAATCTGCGATCAACGCATAACTCAATCCCAGGCTGCTCAGCTACTTCACATTTCAGAACGTCAGATCAGGCGTTTATTGCAAAAATACAAAGCTCAAGGTCCAGCTGCATTAGCCCATGCTGCACGTGGCCAAACTAGCAATTCTAAGCTTCCTGAAGAACTCAGGCTCAAGTGCCTCAATATGATTGCTGAGCAATTCCATGGTTTCGGACCCACTTTAGCGCATGAAAAGCTCACCACTGTTCATGGATTCGATATTTCAGTGGAAACACTCCGTTCCTGGATGATTGCAGCCGATCTGTGGATTCCTCGCGCCAAGCGCCTGAAACGCCCGTATCAGCCTCGTTATAACCGGGATTGTTATGGCGAACTGATCCAAATTGATGGCTCACATCATGACTGGTTTGAAGGACGCGCTGCTAAATGCTGTCTACTGGTATTTATCGATGATGCCACAGGCAAATTGCAGCATTTACGCTTCTGTGAGTCGGAATCAGCCTTTGACTATATGATCTCAACGCGTTTATATGTCGAACAGCACGGTAAGCCCTTAGCGTTCTACAGCGATAAACATTCAGTCTTCAGGGTCAATCAAAGCAGCAAGAAAGACACCAAGATTACGCAATTTGGGCGTGTACTCAGTACCCTCAATATCGATATCATCTTCGCCAATTCCCCACAGGCCAAAGGCCGTGTAGAACGGGCCAATAGAACGCTTCAGGACCGTCTGATCAAAGAGATGCGTCTGGAAGGCATTTGTTCGATTGAGCAAGCGAATGTCTGGCTGCCCTGCTTTATCGAGCAATTTAATCGTAAATTTGCAAAGACGGCCTTTAACTCTAAGAATTTACACCGGACTGTCACTGAAACTGCTGAGGAGTTAGATGATATTTTTACCTGGCGTGAACCCCGCAGAGTCACGAATAGCCTAACGATTACTTATGATAAATGCGTATATCTTCTGGAAAATACAGAAGAAAATCAAAGATTGATCGGCAAGTATCTTGAGTTTCTAGAATACCCGGATGGCACGGTAGCCATTGAACATCAAGGTAGAAAAATCAATTACAGCATCTTCGACAAATTAAGTCAGCTCAACCAGCGAGAGGTCGTTGAGAACAAGCGTTTGGGTTCTGTCTTGGCGCATATCCAACAGCAGCATGAAGAATTAGAACAACAAAACAAACGCAATCGTTCTCAAAAGATGCCACGTAGACGTGCACAGAAAATAGCAATTCAAGAACGAAATCTGAATCCTGTGCTTGACTTGGAAATGTCGGTATAGGACATTTCTATTTGGTTTTAAGGTAGGACATTTCTACTTAGGAATAACA
>NZ_JAQIHG010000062.1:0-2084 GCF_035916735.1 Acinetobacter minutum | reverse complement strand
CGGGAATAGCTCAGTTGGTAGAGCACAACCTTGCCAAGGTTGGGGTCGCGAGTTCGAGTCTCGTTTCCCGCTCCAAATTCAAAAAGCCCTAGTCGAAAGACTGGGGCTTTTTTATTGTTGATTTAAAAAGAATATTTGAAAAGAATCTCAGCAATCTATATCCAACATTCTAGGATTCATTCTAATAAACCAAGGGATCTAATGCCATTTGGTGACCAAAAGTGACTTTTTTACGCCTTCAGCAATGTTTTTATTATGATCTCACCGTACTTTAAATCATAAATCTTTAAGAATTCCCCAATTCTAGGGCTGGCTTTTTAACAATATCCCAGATTACGCCGAGAAAAATTTAACTAATATTTTTTACCATGATTGTGATACGGTGACCAAATTTGGTCACCAATTTTAAGCACAAAAATCTTTAGTAATTATAGCTGTTATAGCTTTTCAATTTTTTTCTTCACTTAAAGACTCATAGACATTTTCAGCTAATGCCCTGCTCTCCGGAATCATTTTGCTTAAATTGTAATAAATCTCCGACTTGCACTTGTAACAGCATGCAAAGTTTTTCAAGTGTTTCAAAGTCAATCCTTGTTGACTGGCCATTATAAAGTTTATGCAGAGTAGTCTTGCTCATCCCAGTTGCTCTAGCAACATCTGCAACCTTCATCCGGCGTTCTGCCAAAAGTACTGGCAAATTGCAAACTATCATTAATTACCACCATTGTGTAATAAAGTACTTGCATGGTGTTATTGATGCATATATTATTGCATTGAGTCATTTAATAACACCATTGTGGTACTTTTTAAAAGGAAATGCTTATGAACTTGACCTATCTTACTACAAAAGAGTTATCCCAACGAATCCATTATAACGAGAGAACTATTCGCAACCAGTTAAAAGACAGCGTTCTTATCGAGGGCATTCATTACATTCGCCCTTTTGGTGGGCGAAAAATTCTGTATGTGTGGGAACGTATTGAAGAAGACATGACGAAAACAACGTTAGGTAATTTACATACCCTTCAATTGCAATAAGGAGATAATTTTATGGCAGCAATTCGATCACGATATGGCAAGTTGGGGGTCGACTTTCGATATCTCAACATGCGTTGTCGCGAAACCACAGCTTTAGAAGACAATAGTCAAAACAGAAAAAAACTTGAAAAAGTAATTGAACGCATGGAAGCAGAAATTCTGCTGGGCATTTTTGACTATGCCAAATATTTTCCCAAAAGTGCTCGCTTAAAGGAAATCAAAGAAGCTGAAAATAGAGTCAATGCAATTAGTTCAAAAACACCCATGTTTTCAGAATATTGTAAGACTTGGTTTATAGAAAAAGAAATTGAATGGCGAACAAGTTATCGTGGAAAAATCCAAATAGTTCTAAGGAAATATTTGATCCCTTATTTTGGTAGCTTACCAATTATTAACGTCAAAAAGTCAGACATTCTAGGATTCCGCACATCCCTCGCCAAAGTGACTTACGGAGTTGCCCAAGAATGTCTATCACCATCACGAATCAACCAGATTATGACAGTGTTACGTATGATACTCGATAGCGCAGCTGAACGATATGATTTTGATAGTCCTTATAAAAATATCAAAAATCTAAAAACACAAAAAACTGAAGTTATGCCTTTTACGCTACAAGAAGTCTCGCTCATTTTGCAGCATGTCAGGGAGGACTTTAAACCGTACTATACAGTGCGCTTCTTCACAGGAATGCGCACCAGTGAGATTGATGGACTGCGCTGGAAAAATATCGATTTCCAACGTCATGAAATTCACATTCGAGAAGCTTTAGTTAATGGGGAACTTGGGGGTACCAAAACTTATGGCTCCGATCGTACGATTCAAATGAGTGAATGTGTTTATGATGCACTCATACAACAAAAAAGTCTGAACAATGGACGTTCAGAATTTGTCTTCTGTAATCGAGAAGGTGGCCCTTTAGATTATCGTTTAGTCAATAAACGGGTTTGGCATCCTCTCTTACGCCTACTGTGTCAATCAGCGTTGAAAATTGATCAGGTATCAGCGTCCAAAATTGACCACCCTAGACCACTAATTTTTTTCTTTTC
>NZ_JAQIHG010000061.1:0-2144 GCF_035916735.1 Acinetobacter minutum | reverse complement strand
CTGTGCTGTTGTCGGTATTCGCGGCGGTGTTCTGCTGTACTATCGGTCTTTTTCCTGAGTTCTGCTTCTATGGCATACAGTTTCTGAATCATCAGTAATGCCTGTTCAGCGATCTGACTTTTCCCAGTCACATGTAGCTCATGGAATTTACGACGTGCATGCGCCATGCAGCCCACCTCAATGACCTGGCCTGATTTAAAGCGTGCTTTATAACCACTGTAATCGTCACAGACCAGATGACCCTGCCAGCCATTCAGGAACGCTTCAGCATGCTGACCTGAACGACTATCCTGAAAGTCATAGATCACTGCCTGAACTGGATTGTACTGTGTAGTGGCATAGGCCCAGACATAACCTTTCTTCGGTTTTTTCTCATCATCACCCATCCGCATGATGGTGACCGGCGTTTCATCGGCATGCATCACCCGCTGTTGCAGCACCACCTGTTTTAAGGCATTGGCCAGAGGTTCCAGTTCCACACCGCAGCGACCAATCCAGTCAGATAAAGTAGATCTGGACAGATCAACACCTGCGCGTAGATAGATCAGGCGCTGACGGTACAGCGGAAAATGATCGGCATACTTCGATACCAGCACATGGCTGAGCAGTTCAGGTGAAGCAATGCCTTTATCAATCACATAGGCGGGCATCGCTTGCTGAGTCAGGGTGTCACACTGATCACAGACCCATTTGCCACGTACATGCTGTTCCTTATAGAACTGTGCCGGTCTGAAATGCAGTTTTTCACTGATATCTTCGCCGATACGACGTAACTGGCAGCCACAACTGCATTGGGTTGATGCAGGTTCATGCTCAATACGGATGGTGTGTAGATGATCGGGTAGCAGTCGACGTTTAGGTTTGTTGACTGTGGCTTTCTGTGTTGCTGCATCGGTTTTATCTGCATTCAGCCGCTCCAGTTCCAGATCGACTGCTGCGATATCTTCTTCGACCGCCTCATCCCACAGATGGATTTGTTTTGCGGTGAGATGTTCGTTTTTACTACCGAATTTGTGCTGTTTAAACAGCGCCAGTTCATGCTCGTATTTTTGATTGAGAATAGAAAGATGCTGAACTTTAGAATCTAATTGCTGATTGGTGACTTCAAGATGTTGAACTTTGGCATCTAATTGTTGATTTGATACTTCCAGATGTTGAACTTGAGCATCTAATTGTTGTTTATCTTCTGCGAGTTGTTGATGCTGCATCGCCAACTGCTGGGTAAATTCCAGCAGTTGTTCATGGGTCAGTTGGCTTAAATCAGGCAGCATTTTCATGACCGCAGTATGCCTGAGGTCATGACGCAGAGGAAATAGAACGTTTGGAGAATAGCAGAATGGACCAGCCTAGTTTAGAGCATCGTCACCACCTGCTGTCGTCCAATGCGCTGCCAAGGTAAACCCTGGATCAGTGCCTGTAACTGTTCCGGACTGATCGCCATGCTTTCACCCTGGTGAACCTGCGCCCAGTGGAATTTTCCCTGTTCCAGCCGCCGGGCACACAGCCAGATGCCCAGTCCATCATGTACCAGCACTTTCATGCGATGGCCACGTTTATTACAGAACAGGTAAGCACAATGCGGTTTAATGTAGCCAAAGGCTCTCACCACCTGAGCCATGACAGTATCCATCCCTGCTCGCATATCCAGAGGTTGGGTAGAAAGCCAGATTTCATCAATGCGTATCATGTTGCAAGTGCCTTGAGTAATTCTGCTAAAGCAGATATTTCTGATACTTGCCATTTCAAGCCAATTTCTGCTTTTGAGTGGGGTAAAGTAATTTGAACCTTTAACATGTCAGTAGGAGTAGGATCTAATGGTGCAGAGCAAGATAAGGCAATAAATGCAGGTTTATTCGGTAGTGGTGAGCGATCATTCCCTGGCTTACCATCAATTAAGCGAATCCATTTGGATACAAGATTTGTATTCAATCCATGTTGCAAAGCGACCGAAGCAATTGAAACGTCCGGTGCTTTACAAGCCTGAACGATCTGCTGTTTAAATTCAGCACTGTATGTTCTTCGTTTTTTCGCAAGAGATGCGATGGATGTCTGGTTATTTGTAGTCATAAATTTTAGTCCCCACTTGTTTTTAAGTGGGGACTAAATTAAGGCTTATAGGATGAATTCATAAGGTGTGTTCAGCG
>NZ_JAQIHG010000060.1:0-2353 GCF_035916735.1 Acinetobacter minutum | reverse complement strand
ACCCTAGACCACTAATTTTTTTCTTTTCTTAAATCGATAGGAATCATTGCCAGATTCTAAGATGTCACAGTGATGTGTGATTCGATCTAACAATGCTGTAGTCATTTTTACATCACCAAATACTTGTACCCATTCACTAAATGCCAGATTGGTTGTAATGATGACTGAAGTCTTTTCATAAAGATGGCCCAGTAAATGAAACAGCAATGCTCCACCTGATGTAGGGAATGGCAGATAACCCAATTCATCCAGGATTAATGCATCCAGCAGACTGAACTGCTTCGCCAGGTTGCCCGCTTTGCCGTTCAGTTTTTCCCGTTCCAACTGGTTCACCAAATCAACCGCATTGTAGAAACGGACTCTTTTACCTGCATGGATAGCAGATACACCCAAGGCCGTCGCAATATGTGTTTTACCTGTTCCTGTGCCGCCGACTAAAATCAGATTGTGTGCCTGCTCCATAAATTTGGCAGTGGCCAGTTGCTGGATCTGTGCTTCATCTAACGGTGATTCCGACCAGTCAAAGCCGCTAAAGTCCCGATACACGGGAAAGCGGGCCGCTTTAAGCTGATACCGCAACCGTTTACTGTAGCGATCTGCAATTTCAGCCTCAATCAGTTGTTCTAGATAGTGTTCAATGCTCTGCTTACGTTGGACAGCGGGTTCCTGTTGTTTCAGCTCATCCCATGCCGTTGCCATACCATACAGCTGCAAATCCCGTAGTTGTTGACTAAAATCATGCAACATGTTCAGCCTCCTAATAAGCTGTCATAACGATTGATATTGGCTTGTGGCTCATGGTGCAGTTGCCATCGCTCCTGTTCTGACAGATCCAGATTGGCTGGTGGTGCCGGAGCAATTAAACGCCGCAATTCGTTCATCACGATGGAGGGATGAAAGGCGCCATACTGCAAGGTCAGCTCACAGGCAACCTGTAAAGGTTCCAGCCCATGTTCCCTGACAGCAAGCAACAACTCGACAAAGGCACGATCCCCTTTGGGATATTTCAGTATCTTGTCCCGGACTTTGAGTATGGCGGGTGGCAGTTCCTGAAATGGAACACCATGACGGACTGCACCAGGCTTCATTTCTGCCAGGGACAGGTAATGCCAAAGCTCACATGCCAGATGATCCCGCCCAAACTGACGGGGATGTTCAGCGATGACCTGATGCTCATAAATCATTTTAATATGGTCAGCATAGGCATGGACGGTCACGATTTTCCCGGCATAGTGGGCCGGAACACTGTAGCGGTTGCGGTCAAAGTGAACCAGACAGAGGTTGCTTACGCGAAGGACATGCTGAATATAACCGTCAAATGGCTGTTGGATGGCGATGAGATGGGGTTTTTCCATCTCATAGACATCCATGATCCGGTATTGCTTCATGGTCGGGTGCGGTCTTTTGGCAAGCTCCTGGCACCGTAACTCCAGCCAATGATTGAGTTCCTGCAGGTCATTGAATTTCGGGCATGGTGTAAATAGCCATTCGCGAATATTGCCGACCTGATTTTCGATTTGACCTTTTTCCCATCCTGAAGCGGGTGTACATGCAACGGGCTCGAACAGGTAATGTGCAGCAAGTGCCATAAAGCGCCGGTTAAACTGCCGCTCCTTGCCTGTCATAATGGTATCTACAACCGTCTTGAGATTGTCATAGACCATGCGTTTTGGCACACCATCAAAGAAGCGGAAAGCACGTTGATGTGCATCCATGACCATTTCCTGTGTTTCTCGTGGATAGGCCACAACAAAGCATTTACGGCTATGGGCTAAACGGAAATGTGCAACCTTGACTTTATGTATTTCCCCTGAAAGCTCGACCGTTTCATAACTCCAGTCAAACTGGCAGGTATCTCCAGGCAAGAACAGCATGGGGACAAAAGCCTGTTTGGATTTGGGGCGTAAAGATGATTTCTTCCACATGCCGACATAACGTTGCACGGAATCATAAGCACCTTGGTAGCCTTCGGTTTGCAAGCATTCAAATAAACGTCGTGCTGTGCGTCGTTGTTGTTTTGGCAGGTAACCGTCCCGAATCAGCCAGTCTTCCAGGATGGCTTCATATTCACCCAGTTTAGGTTTGGGTTGGTGGGATCGTTGGTATTGCGGTTCGTATTGTTCTGTCTGCAAGTATTTACGAACAGTATTGCGGGACAGGTTAAAGTCGCGGGCAATTGAGCTAATACTGTCACCCTGTATCAAATGCCTTCGACGGATCTTTGCGATTGTTTCCACGCATAACACTCCAGAATCTCCAGCTTAAAAGCTGGATAGTTACATAACATCTGGGGTGGTCAAAATTGGACGCTGTTTTTCCCAGATTTCTGGTCAGTTTTGCACGCTGATTAGCA
>NZ_JAQIHG010000059.1:0-2593 GCF_035916735.1 Acinetobacter minutum | reverse complement strand
AAAGAAGGCGTTGAAATGGTTATGCCAGGTGACAACGTTGAAATGTCAGTAGAATTGATCCACCCAATCGCAATGGACCCAGGTCTACGTTTTGCGATCCGTGAAGGTGGTCGTACTGTAGGTGCTGGTGTTGTTGCGAAAGTAACTGCATAATCACTTTATAGTGTGAAAAAAGCGCACCGTGAGGTGCGCTTTTTTTATGTCTGCGAGTTTTTGATTTACTGATCTAAAAGCATGCACAGACTCATTCGATTAAACCTGCAAGTAGACTGGTATCTCAAGATGATTAATACGCCTTCGATTCTGAGATAAAAGCTTCTATAATGCACAACTTCCAAAACTGCCTAAAGATAAACGAAGATGATTCGTTTGATGCAACCTTCTGATTTGTCCGCTGTTGTCACCATAGAAAATCAGGTGCAAACCCATCCCTGGACGTTCAAGCAATTCGAAGAATCTCTGCAAAGTTATCAATGTACAGTGATTGAGCAGGATCAGCGTATTATGGGTTTCTGTATTTTGCAACCGGTGCTAGATGAAGCGAATTTACTGTTGATGGCGATTGATCCTAAATTTCAAGGCCAAGGTTTGGGTTATCAATTACTCGATGCTTCTATTGAACAGTTAAACAATCAACCAGTCCAAATTTTTCTGGAAGTGCGTGAAAGTAACCATGCAGCTATCGGATTATATGAAAAAGCGGGTTTTCACCAGATTGATCTGCGCAAAAATTATTATCCGAATCCCGATGGCAGCCGTGAGCATGCCATCATTATGGTAAAAAGCTGTACGGATGACTTTGCCCGGTTATTTAGCTCATAAAGCTTTATTTGATAATCGGGTTGTTCCATTCGGAAGGTAGTGTGGTCATCAGGGATTTGCCGAGGCGTTGTATTTCTTCAGCATTCAACTGGCGATTGAGGCGACGCCATTGACCATCAAGCAGAATTTCCAGTGGAATATATTGGGATTTGTAGTTCATCTTGTTGGAATGCGGTACCCAATAGCCCAGATAGACATATTCCAGTCCCTGTAACTGTGCATATTCGATCTGTTTCAAGATCGCAAAAACGCCGAGCGAGCGGCGGCTTTCATCCGGATCAAAAAAAGTATATACCGCAGATAAACCATCATCCATCAAATCGCAGGTAGAGACACTGATCAGGCGATCCTCTAACCATAATTCCAAAAAAATGCTTTCAGTACAGCTATGTACTAAAAATTTTTCAAACTGATCCTGACTGGCAGGGAACATATCACCATCGGCATGCCGTTCATTGATGTAACGTTCATACAGGGCGTAATGAGTAGCATTGGCTGCCGAGCTTGGAATGATCTTCATCTGCAGATCCTGATTACGCTTCCAGGCTTTTTTTTGTGCACTGGTCATGACGAAGTCTTGTATGGGCACTCGGCAGGACAGGCATTGTCGGCAAAGATGACATTCTGGGCGATAGACAAAATCCCCGCTACGACGAAAACCGATCCGTGACAGTTCGGAAAGGGTCATGACATCAATACGATGGGCAGGATCCAGAAAGACCATCCGTGCTGATTTATTTTCCAAATAGCTGCAGTCATGGGGTGGCGTAATGTAATACTGTAAGTCATTTAATGGGGACTTAGGATGATAAGAGTTCATAATAAAGGTCCCTCTTTATTGTCATTCGGTCAGTTTTGCAGTTTCTGCTATTGTTTTACTTGAAAATACACTGTCTTGATATTTTTTCCAATTGATGGGCGGTTGATTAATTACATCTTGTAACGATTTTAGATACGCTTGACGAGAAAGTGTACATGCTCCCAGACTCAATAAATGGTCATTGACCAGTTGGCAGTCAATCCACGGCAGTTGCTGTTCTTGTCCAATCAACATGAGCGTATAAAAGGCCATTTTGGATACATCGGTGCGTTGACTAAACATCGACTCACCAAAACAACCATGTCCAATGGTTACACCATAGAGTCCACCAACCAACTGATCTTGCTCCCAGACCTCAATACTATAGCCATAACCCGCTGCAAAAAGTGCAGAGTAACCCTCAATGATCTGTTCGCTGATCCAGGTTTCATTGGCATAGTGACGGGGTAAGGCACAACAGCGAATGACCTGTTCAAAGGCCTGGTTGACCGTAATGTGGTAATCCTGCTTTTTCATGGAACGGAGTAAGGATTTACTCGGATGGTAGTGCTGTGGCTCGATAATGCATCTAGGTTCAGGGCTCCACCAGCAAATTGGTTCATCTTCATTGAACCAGGGGAATAAGCCATGGGTATAAGCTTTGTACAGCGTAGAAGGGGAGAGGTCTGCACCAATACAAATTAGTCCCTGGCCTTCGGGATCTGAAGCGATAGGATCAGGAAATAGATACTGTGAAGGTGGCAGCAATTGCATGTCAAAGCTCCATCCATAAAATTCAGGGAAGTATGATGTTAAAGCAAATACTACAAAATCCAAATACAGATAAAAAAAGCCGTCTAGTGACTAATGCCAGTCAGTTAAGAAATTGACTGGTATTTTCTTGGGTATTTCTGTGGTTTTAGCTTCACAACCCTGGGACAATTTCTTTTCCTTCTCTCCGGCAAGATATAC
>NZ_JAQIHG010000058.1:0-2929 GCF_035916735.1 Acinetobacter minutum | reverse complement strand
GTTGATGAGCACGTACGTAAGAGCCATCAATAAAAATCCACTCCATATCAGGGTGTGATGCTAATAATTTGAATAATCTAAGCAACTTACCACTGCTTGACCAACGATTAAAACGTTTGAAAATAGAGTTTGATTGACCAAAATAGGAAGGAATATCTCGCCACGGACAGCCTGTTCTAATTCTATAGAGAATAGCTTCAATAAAATTACGTAAATTTGAGTTGTGATGAATGGATAAATTACGCAGAATAGCTTTCAACTTTTGCCAGTGTTGATCTGTCAGCATGGTACGAGGCATAGCGAATAGTAAAATTGGGTTTGGCGATTTGATTTTACTACTTCGCTATTTTTTTAAGCTAAAAGTGTCAACACACCCTAAACAACTGACAATTTTTGTCATTTTTATACAGTGATCTTCTCCCAGCTTATTTCATCACAATTGGATCATTATCAAGTTCATTCGTCTGATCAGTGACAGAGTTTGCATAATAAAAATTTAGCTCTTTTCCAATTGATTCAACACCCAAAATAACTGCCTCACGATATTGATGCTGTTGAAATAGAGCAATCATCGCTTGGCAGATCTCATTCCAAACCTGCTGCTCAGTTGAATGACAAATACCACGATCGACTACAATCTCAACTTTTTGTTCGCACAAATTCAGATACAGCAATACACCACTATTAAATTCCGTATCCCATACACCCAACTCCGCAAATAACTGACGCGCTCGCATCTGAGTATTTTGCCAATAAGCTTGATGGCAAGGAATATGTCCTTCTATCACGACCTGAATCTCACCTGCATGGCCTTGTTCTGCTTTTTGTACGGCTTGGGCAATCTCTTGCTGGTCCCGTGAACTAAAATAGCGTTTGCTCAGTGGGAGATAAAAAAAGTGTTTGAACCAGCGCTTTAAACTCGGCTGGACAGGTTCAGCAACTTTCGGCTGAGTCAAAATGCGAGTCGTATCCGTTGTTGTTACCATGAGCCTGAAGCACCTCCTCCGCCAAATCCACCACCGCCACCGCGATAACCTCCACCTCCACCAAATCCACCCCCTCGCCCGCTACCATGCCCCGCTCCAGATAAAAACAACTGAAATATGAGCTGAGCCACTGAGCTAATGAGCAGAATAAAAATACCGACTCCCAGTAAAAGACTCGAAAATAATCCGATACCGTTGACTATTCCTGCAACCGTCGCCGCTACGCCCGCTGTCACTGCACTTAATCGGTTTCCCACCACATAGGAACCAATCACACCAGCAATCAGAATAAATAAGGCGGCACCCCAAGTTTTCTGCTGTGCCTGTTGTTGGTACAGAGCTTGCTCCTGCTGCTGTTTAAGTTCTTGTGCAGCCTGTTGAGCCACTTCAGGATCCAGATTTAAAATTCGTTCAATTTCATTTAAGCCAGCTGCAATCCCTTGAGCATACTGATTTTGCTTAAAGTAAGGAGTCATCTGATTACGAATAATTCTACCCACGACAATATCTGGTAACACTCCTTCCAATCCATAACCGGTCAAAATCTGGATACGATGATCATTGACCGCGATGACCATCAGTAAGCCATTGTCACGCTGTGCAGATCCCAGCTGCCATTTTTCAGCAATGCGCATCGCAAAATCAAAAATATCCTCTTGTCCCATACTCGGAACAATGACAATACCGATTTGTGCCTTGCCCTGCTGATATAGACCTAGAATTTTATCCTGTAAAGCCTGTTGTTCTGGAACTGAAAGTAACTGTGCCTGGTCAATAATCGGCTGATTTAGATCAGGTAAATCCTGGTGCATGTTGGCAGGTTGCTGTTCCGGTTTTTGTGTTTTTGCGTCAGATGGGGAAACGCTAGATGTACCCGTAGTCGTCGCCCTAAGCGGCTGACCCACCACAGGCCCATTGACCGCTTGATTGAGCGTAGGTTCACTCCAGCTGAGTGGACTAATCAACATCAACAGGACAATTATCAGACCTTGGCAACTCAAATACCGATCAAAAAGAGCTTTTCGCCTACCCCGGAATTGTGCCATGAGTAGTCTCCTGACTTATTCAAAAGTGACTTTGGGTGCCTGTTGAGCGCCAGCTTCAGCTTTAAAGTTTGGTTTGGGCTGCATGCCTATCACTTTTGCCGTCATGACTTGCGGAAATTGGCGTGAATAGCTATTAAAATCCTGTACGGAAGCAATATAACGGTTGCGTGCCACAGCAATACGGTTTTCCGTACCTTCAAGCTGTACTTGTAAGTCACGGAACTGTTCATTGGCTTTTAAATCTGGATAATTTTCTGAAATAGCAATCAAACGGGATAAGGCACCATCCAGCTGACTTTGTGCCTCTTGATAACGTTGAAATGCCGCAGGATCATCCAGCACTGCTTTATCCACTTTCAAGCCTGCCACATTCGCTCGTGCCTGAGTGACTTCAGTCAGTACTTTTTCCTCATGTTTGGCATAGCCTTTTACCACATTCACTAAATTAGGCACCAAATCAGCACGACGCTGATACTGGTTTTCAACCTCAGACCATGCAGCAGTGACAGCTTCATCTTTCACTTGCAGCGTGTTATATCCACATCCAGATAAACTTAAGCTGCTAACAAGCAGTGAACTGATCACTAGTTTTTGTACTGTCTTTCTCACGCCAATCTCCCCTATTTTTATCATTGTTCAGTCTTTAAATTCATTCTAACGCCAAATTTAGTGATCTGTGTTGCTTTTGCTTAATCATGCTCTCCACAAAACCTCACCTGAAGAGTGGCTAGACACATCCAGTGAGTTATTCACAAAATCCAATTATTTTCACAATCTTATATTTAAAAATATACAGGCATAAAAAAAGCCCGTCGTAACGGTAATGCCAGTCAGTTAAGAAATTGACTGGCATTTTCTTGGGTATTTCTGTGGTTTTAGCTTCACAACCCTCGGACA
>NZ_JAQIHG010000057.1:0-2998 GCF_035916735.1 Acinetobacter minutum | reverse complement strand
CACTTACCCAAGTTACGCCTTAAATTTGGCTCAATTAGGGGCGCTTTGCCTTTCAAATCTTTGTGCAACAAAGCCCACCTAAAGCACTATTTATAAATGAGAATCATTCCACACATGATCTCACTTTTTGCCACTCTTGCCACACCAGCAACTTCCTCCTGTTTATACAAGAAACATCAAACCCATATGCAAACACAATCACATCAAAGAAATTATTAGCCAATCAATTCACAATAAAGTGTAAAAATCACATATAATATGATTAAAAAACAAACATTATATATTTTACAAATATAATTAAAGGTTAAAAAGCTTTTCAAAATTAGGTACTAATTTTGAATCAATATGGTATTTGTTAATTAATGTTAATAAAATAGAATCATTGCGCTTGATGTGATTGATCACTTTATCGGTTAAGGAATAACTATGATCTTGCAGCAATACAAGATTGTTTTTGGCGGTACGATGGGCGCAGGCAAGTCTGCGGCAATTCAGGCGTTGTCTGATATTCCAGTCATTGGAACCGAAGCAGTCAATACCGATACAGACGCGCACAGCAAATATTTGACCACTGTCGGAATCGATTATGGGGAAATCGTTCTGGATGAAGGTCTAAAAATTGGACTGTATGGTACTCCAGGACAAGATCGCTTTGACTTTATGTGGTCGATTGTCTGTAAGGGGGCTATCGGCACAGTCATCCTGATTGATCATAGCCGTAATGAACGTTTGCAAGACTTAGAGTTCTATTTAAATGCATTCGAAGCTCATGGCAATAATATTGTGGTCGGCATTACCCATCTAGACCAACAGGATGATCAAATGCTGAAGATCTATCGGGACTGGATGCAGGTGAACCACCGTCATTACCCGCTCTTTGCAGTGGATGCAAGACAAAAAGATGATGTGTTATTGATGACCGAAGCTTTAATTGCAACGGCTGAAATAGTTAAACCATCAATCAGCTAGAAGGATTTTATTCACCATGAATGCAGCGCTAAACTCACGTCAAATTCCGCAAGGTCTCATTGATATCGGTCGGGCAGAAATTCAGGAATTACTGAATAGCGTTTCTGGCATTGATTTTGTCATGCTCTGTTCATCTGACGGTTTTGAACTGGCTTTGGCCAGCAAGAAGAATCTGCAAAATCCAAGCAAGATTGCAGCGGTCAGCAGTTCGATTTTAGCGATGGTGTCTGCCTTTATTTCCGAAATTCAATTGACTGGCTGTAGAACCATTACCCTGGATGCCGATAACGGCAAAGTGATGCTCACGGGTGTAGATCACCCGCAATATCCAATGGTGATTGTGGCTTTAGCTTCGCGTGATGTCCTGATTGGACAACTGCAATACACATTAAAAAAGGTCGTAGAAACCTTAACAACGAGTACTTAAAGAGCACTCAGCGATTAGCACAGACCATTATTTACCTGTTCTTCACACAATACGGAGTACAAAAGTGTCTTGCTTTATCCGACTGAATGCGAGTGAACCATGAAAAAAATTTTAAATATTGCGGTTTTCGGTCTCAGCCTGAATATGCTCGATCAACTCAAGGGCCAAATTCTGCTGGCCGTACCGAATGGGATTCAAGTGCAATGGGTCAATATTGCCGAACAAAAAATTGATCTGCTCATGGTCAATGATGCTTTTTTTCAGTCCTCCAGCATTCAAAAAATTCTGTCACATCATGGTATGCCCTATCTGCGCCTGCTCAAAACTTCCAGCGGTGGTGGGAAAATTGAAGCGGATAACCTGAGTTATCCGGTAGAACAGTTGACGGATTTACAGGAATGGTTACAGGAAAAATTCTTTGACTATGAACCGCTCTATACCTTTAAACCAGCTCCGGCGGTCAGTGAAGAAAAAGTCAATATCAGCACCATCATCAGTGAATGTTTACTGCCGCGTAATGGTTATATCCAGCTGTTTGACTCCAGTGGCTTCCTCGCATTGGTGGATACCATGACCGAACGGGTTTGGGTGAATGGCGATAACCCGATGCTATCTTTTAATAAGAGTCTGAACCAGACCTATGCCACCAGCCAGTTTGTGCAGGAAACCAATAAAAATAAAAAAGCCCAGGATCTGCGCAACTGGTTATGGCAAGCGGCATTTCGTTCGGCAGCACTCGACTTACCCAAGATTCAGCTCAATCAGTATTTTCAGCTGGAAATTTGGCCACAATTTGATACCGGATACGAGCGGCGTGATCTGCTCAAGATTTCTGCCTGTTTTGCGCAAGGTGCCCAGCTACAAAGCGTTGCCGATCATTTGAATATTTCACATGAACGGCTCATTAAATTTGTAGCCATTACGCATCTGCTCAAAATGGGCAAATGGATTGAACCTCATGAAGCACAATTCATGAGAGGCGATAAATCAGCTGATAGTAATCAGATGATTAAACTGCGCGGTTTCTTTGGAAAACTGCGTAAAAAACTAGGTCTGTAAAAAGATGGATTTTTTCGGGGACATCCCCCATAACAAAGGTGAAAAATAAAATGGCACGTATTGCACTAGATACCTTAACAGCAATTGATGGTTTTGTTGCATCAGCGCTTGTAGACAGTGAAAGTGGTCTTGCTTTGGCAACTCAGGGGACAGGAATCAATTTGGAACTTGCTGCAGCAGGTAACACCGAAGTACTTCGTGCAAAACGTAAAGTGGCGAAAGCACTTGAATTAAATGACGGGATCGAAGACGTGCTGATCACTTTAGGCAAGCAATATCACTTGCTTCGTCCACTAGAAACCAATGAAAACCTATTTTTGTATTTGGTTCTTGATCGTGCTAAATCAAACCTCGCTATGGCACGTTTTGAATTGAAATCATTCGAAAAAGAACTCGATTTTTCATAATTGAGTTTGATGGCATGCCTGTGCAAATGTAAAGCTTTGAGCTTGCAGATGCACAGCCCTTGTTAGAAACCATTTAAAGTGTCTGTATTCTCACCAATAAAAATGTCTGGTCTATGATGCGCATCAACATCATGGA
>NZ_JAQIHG010000056.1:0-3260 GCF_035916735.1 Acinetobacter minutum | reverse complement strand
TAAGCCCAGAAGCCTTTGAACAGAAATATTTCAAGAATTTAGAGGGATCGACTGTCCACAATACTGTCTAGGATCAGATCATCATAAAAATCTTCTTCGGTCAGATAATAATGTAGTGCATCATCAAAAAACATTTTTATCGTACACGGTACATTTCAACGAGTGTATTTCTGGCTTGTTCAAATGTCTTAGAACCCATCACATAGTCATTAATTGCTTGTAAGCCTTTATTGTCTACAACCAAATTATCTACGGCAAATGAAGCTTTTACGATTTTAAAGGCTTCAGTACGGCTATTTCTCATACCAATAACTTTTTTCATAAAATTCTCGCTTCAAATGGATCATGCAGACTCTAAGGATATACCATTAATTAATCGTACACCACATTCAAAGGCGAACCAGGACGAAATCACACTTGTTCCTATACAGCCATTCAATGTTATTTGATGATTAAGCTATTATTTCGCTTATCCTTGCATATGTTCACAGGCTTTGTGTAAAGCCTCATTAAACTTTGTGGACTAGATTAGGCAGCACTAGACTATTCAACCCTATATAGAAAAGAACAGCATATTCATATCGTGATTAGCTACCCAAAAAGTCGTGATGGATTACATCTACTTTTAGACCATTCAGGCTTAAAATTCCTGGGTGAAGGAGAATGGAACCGCAAGAAACATCAACCTAAATATTGTCGCCTATGGCGTAAACTCCACATTTATATAGATGCAGAAACACTGCAAATACGGGTAGTTCAGCTCACAACAAACAATGTCAGTGATTCACAGGTACTCGGTGATTTACTCAGCCAAATTCAACAAGATGAGCAGATTGGTTCCGTTGACACCGTCTATATAGATGGTCTTATGACACGAAACATTGCCGACGGGTGATCGTAGCTCGACAAGCATATGCTTGGATGGTTTGGAAGAAATATCAGCTTTTGAAGGTTTGTGCAACAAAGCCACTCCTAAATTAGAAATACATTTATCATTTAACTGTAGTTAAATAATCAGCCCACCATTGCATCATTTCATGCCTATGTTCTAGATATTGAGCATGATTATAGCTGGCCCTTGTTTTGTCTTTATCTGTATGAGAAAGCTGAGCTTCAATCCAGGAATGCTGAAATAAACCCGATTCATTTAAAATCGTACTTAGGGTGGAGCGTAAACCATGAGACGATAGCTGATTTTTTTCATATCCCATGCGTCGGATTACGCTATTTAAGGTATTAAAATGTAAAGGTTTATCTTTTCTCATTGGACTAGAAAATACATATTTTTCACCAAATGACCATTCTAATGCAGATTTAACAATCTCTACTGCTTGGGTAGATAATGGAATAATATAATCGGGTATTTCAAATCCTAAAATAACTTTACGCCTAAATTGTTTTACATGATGCGCAGGAATACGCCATATTTTATTTTTTAAATCAAAATGTTGTGGTTCTGCTGCCAGAATTTCTGCACCCCGCGCTCCTGTATATAATTTTAACCATAATGCTTTTTTAATAATTGGATGGCTATTAACCTCATTTAACCGCAAAGTAAATCCGGCTAGATCCTCACCGGTTTTTAAATACGGGTAATGTCGTTTAATTTTCTGTGTAATTAATACCTTATGTAAACCGCTCGCAATATTAAATTCACAATATCCCATTGCCACAGCATAATCATACAGCTGATTTAAATAACTACATGCTTTTTTTGTGGGTTCTTTAACTCCACGGTACTCGATTTTTCGTATTACACTGACCAATTCAAAACGTCTAATTTCTTGGAATGACAGCTCACCTAATTCCGGTAAGATATCACTTTCTAGACATTTTTGTGCAAGCTGTACAACACCACAGCGTGGTACATCATCTAAAGCGTTTTTTCTTTTAAAAGCTAGCCACTCCTCTGCTACTTGTGAAAATAGCAGTACATGATCTTTTTTGTTAGATCGGTGTGGATACGTTGCTATTAATTTCCGTTCATCTCTCTCGGATCTTGCCTCTTTCAGGCTCATGTCTGGATAAACGCCAAGTTTGATACGAGATCGTTTATTGCTTCCACGAACAGAAAAACGATAACTCCATGACTTGGTTCCATTTGGTTCAATCTTAAGACTAAGACCATCATCGTCGGCTAGGAAGTAAATTTTCTCCCTCGGTTTAGCTTGGCGAACCTTGGATTCTGTAAGACTCATGAAATTAAATGAAACCATCAATGATGCTACGGACTTTAATTATATCAAAATATATAGAAATGTATGTGATGCGTAACATACGCATCACATATATTTTTAATTTATTGTTTTATAATAAATATTATTTTAAATATTAAGTATTAGTAACCACTTTGGATACCACTGTTCTTTTGAAAAATCACTAAAGCGAATTATGGTAAAAAGTTATAGTTGAGAATGGGTTAGAATTTCTAGTACGGTTAATCATTCACTGTCATTGACTACAGCTTTGTAAAGTATGTTATCAGTGCAGAAGCATTTGAGGCTATCTCATGTCGATCAAAGAGATGCATCTGGAAAATCAGTTCGCTTGCCGAAGCCAATGCACGGCTGCCCTGCTTCATTAAGCAGTTCAATCAGAAGTTTTCCAAATGTGCACGAAACTGCAAAAAAATTACATCGTCCCTTAACAGAGTCTGCTGAGTTGGATGATATTTTTACTTGGCGTAAACCTCGCAGAATCACGAATAGCCTGCCAACTACTTATGATAAATTTGTATGTATTCTTATGAATACTGAATAACATCAATTGCTTATGTTAGCGGCAGTGTAAAAATGACCCCCTAACGGCATTTAAAAACTGACCCCCTTGGTTAATATAGCGGTCATTTTGGACTGCTCAACATGTTAACTTTGGAGCAAGCAGTGACAATCCAAATATTTCATCAACAAGGTAAATCCATTAAAGCCATTAGTCGTGAACTGGGTGTGTCCAGAAATACCGTACGTAAATATTTACGGCAAAACACCACACCTCAGTATCAGCGTATACAGCCTAGAACAAGTATCCTTGACCCATATAAACCTTATTTGCTCGAACGCGTAAACGCAGCTCATCCTGAATGGATTCCTGCCGTTGTGCTCTACCAGGAAATTCTAGGGTTGGGATATCCAGGAAAGATCAGGATCTTGAGGGAATATCTTGCAACATTAAAACCAATTGCTAAAGAAGCGAATCTGTTCTTTAACGTGATTGCCAAGCGTTATGAAAAAGGCAGTACGATATTGACGAGTAACTTACCA
>NZ_JAQIHG010000055.1:0-3771 GCF_035916735.1 Acinetobacter minutum | reverse complement strand
TTACATAACATCTGGGGTGGTCAAAATTGGACGCTGTTTTTCCCAGATTTCTGGTCAGTTTTGCACGCTGATTAGCATAATGAAACCATTGATTCACAAGGACTTGAAACCCTAATGGCTAATCGTGAGCAAGACACTCCTGTAGAGCGAGATTTGTTTTAATGAAATACTTACTCGATACAAATATTGTGGGTTATCTCTTGCGAGGTGAAGCAAGTAACAAGCTGAAAAATAAGTTAATGATGCTTAATCCTGAGGCTATTTTTATTTCGCAAATAACTCATGCCGAGATCATTTACGGCTTAGAAAAAGGTGGAAATGTTCCCAAGCATGTTGATCGTGTGAACTCATTTTTAGAAACAATTAATATTTTAGATTGGGATAAACAGTGTGTTCATGCCTCCGCAATCATTCGAAATACGCTGCGATTGCAGGGTATTACAGTACAATTAATGGATTTGATGATTGGTGCTCATGCTCTAGGTCACAACCTCAGGTTAGTCAGTAATGATCATATTTTTGAACACTTCAAGCAGTTTGATTTAGTTATTGAGAATTGGCAAAGTTAATCATGGTCGATAAATAAGTTAGTCACTCTTCCTTAATTGTGTAAATATGCAAGCCACTCTCACTTATTGCTGTTACCACTCTAATTTATTTATGTAAATTATTTGTGGTAAGTTATTGATTATCTGTTCATTCAGTCTAGTTAATTGGTGTAACTGACAGCCATTTTCTTTTTTAAATTTATAACTCTAAGTTGGCGAAGATCTGTTGAACTGAATCTTGAAAATGTGAATAAGCTTGCTGCCATGTTATTTGTTCATCCCCGAACACCATTGGCGCGACAAATTGATTAAATCTGTCTTGATATAGTGGATTACGACTTAATTCAGTTAAACCAAATAACAATTCAGCAATCGGATCTTCCACCATAAGAACATGTTGACGACCATAACGCTCAATATCTGCTTTTATGACTTTGGTGGCTAACTGTCCTAAATAAACAAAATCTTGGGGTTTACCATAGGTAATTTTGAAGTAGTCGTACACATGTCGAACTAATGATTCATCATCAGCTCTTTCGGCATTTCTAGCAAAAGCAGCTGTACGCCTTAAAATTGCTATCAGCTTTTCGATACTGGTACTCACAATTGTGACGGAAGGAATAATATCCACTGGTTTTCCTTCTTTAGCCAGGTCATACACAAATGAAGTAATTTTTCTGGATTCAAAAGGCTCAAGCAAATCCGCTTCCACCAATTCCAGTTTAATGAATGGTCGTAAACAGGGTGCTTGATTGAAATGTTGGGGATACCGGATCAATAACTCGACATAACGATATTCATCCCGAACAATCGGCTTCTCTTCGATTTGAAACATATCAGATTGAGAAATCTTGTCTTGTACTTTATGAAGTAATTGTTTACGTACAGCCTTGGCTTTAGAGCGGCTGAAAGCAATATCCGATTTGGGAACTAATTTGATGTCGACATCTTCAGACATCCGGTTTAGCTGAATATTTGCTTTGGCTAAAGAAGTTCCACCCGCAAAAACCAAGTCATGCGTCTCAAACTCTAAAGGTTGTAACAACCTCAGTAGTTCGACAACATAGTAATCTTTTTCAACAATAGACGTTGCACCAATGCCAAGTGCGTCAGCGACATCAGCGAACAGATCTTTTATATCAGGCATTAACTTGGCTTCGTCCTACAGACAACTGGCGTGTAAAACGACGAGGAGTTTTAATTTGAGTGAATGCGGGAATCTGGGTTGATTGGCCAGATAAGTATTTTTCCGTCGCATCACCCAACGTGATTGTCACATCTAATCGTTTTAGTGCTTCCAGGATCACTGCATCAGCGCCTTCTGGACAGGCAGGCATCACTTTACCCGTAATCTGGTTTTTTCTGGCTTTGGTATAAATTCCATAACCAACTTTTAAAAGCTCACCTTCTTGTACAAGGGTACGCAAGACTCGCCCAATCTGATCATAGTTGGCAATATCGCTAAAATCCTGGCGCATGAAAACATAACGTTTTGCACGCTTGATGCGCATCTGAATTCTGGTTTTAATCGTCATCACACCCTCCAAAAAACTGGCGTTATTACTCTCTTTCAAAGTAGCAAAAATACGACATTTTGTCGAGCAAAAATACGACATTTAAATCGACAATCAGCTTATCCTTCAGATCAATCCCGGCATCGCGCATAGACAGCGATTCCACCTCAACGATAAACGTGGCTTGCTGGTTCTGGAGCAGGAATTCATCCAGATCCAGGGTCTTGTCGATATAGTTCTGGGCGGGGGAAGGGAAACCTGCAGCCACCTTTTGCAAGGCAACTGGAATCTCATAATGCGTTCTGGCTTCAACGGGAGTAATCGAAGCAATATCATTGAGGGCTGGTTTTTCACCTGATCTAGATACTGCCTGATCTCCAGTACACGGGCTTCAGGAACCCGGATGACTTTGGTCGGACCTTCATGAACCGGTTTGCGACCAGAACCTGCACGGATACCACCATGCTGATATTCATTCATTTTATTTATCTTGATTTTGTTACATAATCAAGATGGTAGAAACAGCAGTGGAAAAAACAACTCCACTCGTCGGATTGGGATTAAATTCCTAAAACCAGCTGATAAGGCTTAAATCCTTCGAGTACTGCATCCGCAACTAATTGAACGAAAGGTTCGGTTTTACCATGAGCCATCCATTGATCTAAAGCTTCATAGTAGGCCAAGCGATTTTCTACCTTAATGACACAGGGCGGATAACCAGCCTTCATCAATTCTAAATTCATCAATAAACGTGAAGTACGTCCATTCCCATCAATAAATGGATGAATTCCTACAAAATCTGCATGTACCTTGGCCGCCCGTTCAATGGCATGTAATTGATCTGCTTCAGTATTATACCAATCCACAAACTGAGCCATTTTGTCATTTAGTAAGGTGTAATCAGGTGGAGTGGTCGTAGCACCTGAAATCAGTACATTTTGCTGACGATAACGTCCTGCATTGTCATCATCAATATTCTTGAGAATGAGTTGATGGATGTTTCGGATTTGCCATTCAGAAAAAGGTTCTTGTTTCTTGATGATGTCTTCAACATAGTAGATTGCATTGCGGTGGTTAATTGCTTCGAAATGTTCTCGAAGAGCTTTACCACCAACAGTAATCCCTTCAAGAACCACCTTGGTTTCGAGCAAGGTAAGTGTATTGCCTTCAATTGCGTTGGAATGGTAAGTCCAGCGAACAATCAAGTCTTCTTGTAAGTTTTTTACAATTTCAGAGGGAAGAGGACGATACTGATCTAATTTTTCTTTTAAAGTATCAATGACTTCAAACATTGACTTGTTCCTGAGTTACATTTTTCATTGTTGAATCATACCTGAAAAGGATATTGCGCCACTAAAAATTTGCCAATGACATCATCTACTTTGATATTAAATTGCTTTAGTTAAGCGTCTGATCTGACGTTCTGAAATATGAAGTAGATGAGCAGCCTGGGACTGGGTTAAGCGTTGATCACAGATTTCTTGCAAAACCGACAATCGTTGAAGTTCTTTATCCGACATAGACACCAACATATCAAACCGTCCGCTTCGATAATCGCAAAAGCGCGTATTCTAAAAGCGGACATTTTTACTTTGGAGAAACCGGACATTTCTACTTTGGAGCTACAAATTGTGTTATTCACCAATTAAAATGTCTATGCGATAAACCATTTAAAATGTCCTGTTTTTAACTGCAAGAGTCAAGAACAG
>NZ_JAQIHG010000054.1:0-4387 GCF_035916735.1 Acinetobacter minutum | reverse complement strand
CATAGAACACTCCTTAACCCTAGTGCTATGACTAGGTCTTAATTGAGAAGTGTCCGTTTTAATTGGGGGCTATTACAGAGGGAGCGTGTAGGGGATATGAAATATTTAGTACGTAAAATTTATGGTGCATAGCATCCCTCATGATTTCGTAGCCAAGACGGATTTAATTCCATCAGAGATACTTCATTTTGAGCGTGATCAAGCTGAAGAGAATTTTTCTGTGCGTGGTTTTTGAGTAAGCAATGACCAGGTTCTATAGCCTGCGCTTTGTTGAGGATTCCGGGGTGCTTGTACTGCCTTTGTTGTATAGCCTTCTATCAATTTGATAACTGCTAAACAGAGATGAATAGCGATGGCAGATGTGACTGATGTTGTCGATCATTTCGGAAAAACTTGAGCTTTAGACACGAATTTCAGTACTAAAAATGATCGGATAAGGTTGGTATTTTTTTTTGAAATGTTGGTATCACAAGATTTGTTATTGACTGAAATGCCTTGAGAGCCGATACTTTCGAGGTTTTATTTAAGCAAATCAGTTCGTAGAGCTGGGCCAAAAGTCTGGTTCGCCAAAACTCAATTTAACACAAGGGGCTACACATATGGCTGGTGGAAAGTCAAATATCATTTACACACTGACTGATGAGGCGCCATTGTTGGCGACTTATTCGCTACTGCCGATTATTGAAACCTTTACTAAGCCAGCCGGCATCGAGATCACCAAAAGTGATATCTCTGTAGCCGCACGTGTGCTCGCAGAATTCTCTGATTACCTGACAGATGAGCAGAAGGTTACTGACAATCTTGCAGAGCTGGGCCGTCTTACACAGGACCCGGACACAAATATCATCAAGCTCCCTAACATCAGTGCGTCTGTTGGCCAGTTGACGGCCTGCATCAAAGAATTGCAATCCAAGGGTTATGCGCTTCCTGACTATCCGGAAAACCCAACAACTGAAGAAGAAAAGGCACTTAAAGTACGTTATGGTAAATGCCTAGGTTCAGCGGTAAACCCAGTATTGCGTGAAGGTAACTCTGACCGTCGTGCACCTGCCGCAGTGAAGAACTATGCTAAAAAACACCCGCATTCAATGAGCGAGTGGAAGCAATGGTCACAAACTCACGTTTCGCATATGCAAGAAGGTGACTTCTACCACGGCGAAAAATCAATGACACTTGACCGTGCGCGTAACGTGAAGATGGAATTGATCACTAACAGTGGTGAAACTATCGTTCTTAAGCCAAAAGTTGCGCTTCAGGATGGTGAGATCATTGATTCAATGTTCATGAGCAAAAAAGCCCTTTGCGACTTCTATGAGAAAGAGTTAGAAGATTGCCGCGAAGCAGGTATTTTGTTCTCGCTACACGTAAAAGCGACCATGATGAAGGTTTCTCACCCGATTGTATTCGGGCACTGTGTGAAAATTTACTACAAAGATGCATTTGAAAAGCACGGTAAACTGTTCGACGAATTAGGCATTAACGTCAATAACGGTATGGCTAATCTTTACGAAAAGATCGAGAGCTTGCCTGAATCACAACGTGACGAAATCATCCGTGACTTGCACGCTTGCCAAGAACACCGTCCTGCACTTGCAATGGTGGATTCAGCAAAAGGCATCACCAACTTCCACTCACCTAACGATATCATCGTAGATGCTTCTATGCCTGCCATGATTCGTTCTGGCGGTAAAATGTGGGGTGCTGATGGTAAACAGTACGACTGTAAAGCAGTCATGCCGGAATCGACTTTCGCACGTATTTACCAAGAAATGATCAATTTCTGTAAGTGGAATGGTAACTTCGACCCTCGTACCATGGGTACTGTGCCGAACGTTGGTTTGATGGCGCAAAAAGCAGAAGAATACGGTTCACACGACAAGACATTTGAAATTCCTGAAGCAGGTATTGCCAACATCACCGATCTTGAAACAGGTGAAGTGTTGATGTCGCAAAACGTTGAGCAAGGTGATATCTGGCGTATGTGTCAGGTGAAAGATGCACCGATCCGCGACTGGGTAAAACTTGCTGTGACTCGTGCACGTAATTCTGGCATGCCAGCGATCTTCTGGCTTGACCCATACCGTCCACATGAAAATGAGTTGATCAAAAAAGTTCAGAAATATCTGAAAGACCACGATACGACTGGTCTTGAGATCCACATCATGTCACAAGTGCGTGCAATGCGTTATACGCTTGAACGTGTCGCACGTGGTCTTGATACCATTTCTGTAACAGGTAACATTCTACGTGACTACCTCACTGACTTGTTCCCGATTATGGAGCTAGGTACTTCTGCTAAGATGCTTTCTATCGTTCCGTTAATGGCGGGCGGTGGTATGTATGAAACAGGTGCAGGTGGTTCAGCACCGAAACACGTACAGCAACTTGTTGAAGAAAACCACCTGCGTTGGGATTCTTTAGGCGAGTTCTTGGCACTTGCTGCTTCTTTAGAAGAAATGGGCATTAAAGAAAATAATACTCATGCAAAATTACTTGCGAAGACCCTAGATCAAGCGACTAGCAAATTGCTCGACAACGACAAATCACCTTCACGCCGTACGGGTGAGCTCGACAACCGTGGCAGTCACTTCTATCTAGCAATGTATTGGGCTCAAGAGCTTGCTGCACAGGATGAAGATGCTGAGTTGAAAGCGAAATTTGCTCCTCTTGCTCAAGCTTTAGCTGAAAATGAAGAGAAAATTGTTGCTGAGCTTGCACAAGTTCAAGGTCAACCTGCTGATATCGGTGGTTACTATGCTGTTGATCAAGCAAAAGTGAATGCTGTGATGCGCCCAAGCGCAACGTTTAACACAGTGCTTGCTTCTGCTGCAGTGTAAGATGTAATCGGTTTAAATATCGATGAAATCAAAAAAGCCGGTGCATTTGCACCGGCTTTTTTATTGCTAATTTTTGCTGAATCAATAGATGAGATCAGTTTAATTCTATCTGTATTGTATGGGAATGGATGAGATGGCAAGGTGATTTTAAGGTAAATGTTTTAAGCGTTGAAGAGAGCTACACAGCAGTAAGACAAAGCCAGTGAAGTGATTCAGACTCAAATATTTTCAGAAAGATTGAAAAATGAGGCAGGATCAGTCAATTCAAGAGAATCCGCTGATTTCTGTTGATAAAATAGTATCATAAACGATTCACTCAAATTCTGGACTTAAAGCTATGGCCATGACGATGCCTGATTCATTGCTGAATCTCGAAGCTAACTGTGGAGTGTTTGCGGTATGGATGGTGTTACAGCACCATGGGGTACAAATCGCAATGAGCGAGCTGATTAAGCTATGCCGCCATGATTATCAACAGGGCACTTTTACCATAGCCCTAGCCGTGGCATTAAAGAAAATCGGGTTTGAGGTGGCTTTTCATACCGATCCTGATCCCAATATCGATAAAACCGAACGGCAGAGTTATACCGAAGCAAAAGCCTTGCGCATTCCGATTCAGGCTGCTTTAAGTTATGCCGATATTCAGAATGAAATCAAGCGTGGCAAAATGGTGATTGTCTACTATGACACGCTGGACGGCGTGGGGAATCAATCCCTAGTTTATTCGATTGATGATCAGGAAATTTGTTTCTTTGATAATTTTGAACCGATGTCTGCCCAAGTATTTGAGCAACAACGTCGAGCAGATGGGATCTGTCGACAAGCCATTGTGATTGATGACCGTCATGCCAAGATTCAGACGCCGGTAATAAGTTAATGTAAATATCTCCATCTAGACTTTAGCGTTTTCTGGTTTGTATTCTAAAGTCTAGCTGCAAGATCAAAATCAAATCCAGGCAGAGCAAGATGTTTAATCTTGCTTGGACTGTTGATATTCAGTGATGACTTCTAGGGCTGCGCGAAAGGCTTCTTGTGCAGCAGGGGCGCCACAGTACGGCAAGCTATGCAGCAAGGTTTCCTGAATTTCTTCCACTGTGCAGCCATTGTTCAGTGCACCACGTACATGACCTTTAATTTCGGTTGGTGCTTTTAGAGCCGTCAGCATTGCTAGAGTAATGAGCGAGCGATATTTACGCGGCAATACGCCTTCACGCTGCCAGGTTGAGCCCCAGGCATGTTCATTGATCCAGTCCTGTAAAGGTTGAGTGAACGGTACGGTATTGTCTTGTGCACGTTTGACAAAAGCTTCCCCCATCACTTCAGTACGTACTTGTAAACCATTTTTATAATCTTCTTGTGACATGCTGTTCTCTGTTCAAAATAAAACTGAGCAATAATTTAACCGAAAAAAATGCGGAGCTGTCCGAGAAATAGATCAGTTGTGACTAAGGTATAAAAAAGCCCTCTTGTGAGAGTAATGCCAGTCAGTTAAGAAATTGACTGGCATTTTCTTGGGTATTTCTGTGGTTTTAGCTTCACAACCCTGGGAC
>NZ_JAQIHG010000053.1:0-4617 GCF_035916735.1 Acinetobacter minutum | reverse complement strand
TTCAGGGGTATATTTTGGTTTTGTCATCGGGACATTCTCTCAAGAAAGTTGGTCTCCGACAAACCCGGTACGGTTCAACACTTCGGTATCTACATTGCCAACTTCTTCACCGTTTAAAGCCCCATAGAAGGTTTTCGTATTGGTACGAACCGGCTTTCCGGTAAGTGGATCCATTGGGAGGCCCTGATCTGCTAAACGATCATCGTGCAAATAATCGGCTTGTAACAGAAGGGAAGTCTGATCTGAGAGGTTCCACTGAATCGAAGGAGCGATTGCTTCACGTTTTATAAAACTTTGATTGCGATAGCCATCTGAATCTTCAAATGCACCCGTTAGACGGACTTTGACTTGGTCATTGATGACCGCTGCAAGATCCAATTCAGCACGTTTTTGTCCTAAACTACTGCCGATCAGACTGATCTCATGCAGAGCTTCATCCAACGGTTTCTTATTGATACGGTTAACCAAACCACCTGCTGAACCACGTCCATATAACACAGATCCTGGTCCTTTGAGGACCTCGACACGCTCAACATTCGACATATCACGATAATACATCGCATCATCGCGTACCCCATCTACATAATTATCCGCTATTGCGGAAAAACCACGGATCATGACCTGATCGCGTTGGCCATCGCCTACACTAAAACTTAAGCCTGCGACATTTTGTAGTGCACCTTGCATGGAAGTGACAGTTTGTTCTCTCAAGATTTCTTGCGGAACAACATTCACAATTTGAGGAATATCCTTGAGTTTTGCCAATCCTTTGGTGGCTGTAGAAGCTTGTCCAACCTGAGCTTTTAATGTTTGCTTTGCCTCAGCAGAAGAGCTGAGCATGGGTAGAGCAACTGTACTTGGTGATTCATTGGCGTAAGCTTGAGCAGTAAGCAAGCCGATTGAAGACAACAAAAAAATAGAAGATTTCATGAAAATCTCTGTATATACCCCGAAAAAGTGAGTGCAGTTTGGGCAAAAAACCAAAAGATGTAAACAATAATGAGTATCATTAACTATTGGTAATAGTTATTATTTAATTGTTTTTGATAAGATATTTAAATTATGATTACGATGGGTAAAACCTCATCTGTTTTTTAAGATTGTGAATTAAAAATATTTTTAATAAATACTAAGTCAATGATTTTATTTTAATAAAGTTATTTTTTTGGAAAAAGTATGACGTTAATAATATTTATAGGTACGGTTTCTTTTGTTAATTGGGCATCGTTTAACATAATTGAAATAAAAATAGCGAGTCAGGCAAAATTCAATCCAGAGTTTCACTGTTGACTAAACGATTTTCTACTGTAATCGCACAGACTAGATAGATAATCAACCTTCATCAATAAGCATGAAAGCTGCCCACTACCATTAATAACTGGATGCATTATTACAATGTCAATACTGCGCTATTTCAAAGCAAGTATTTCCAAAATGTATCACTACTAAAGTAGTAGAAACTTCTATTTCATTATATTTTTAATAAAAAAATTAAAAAAATGATATTAATTAATAATTAAAATTTAATAAAAAATTAAAAATAATGTTTGGCATTGATTTTGCAGAATTAAAAATAAATGAGATTGAGAGATGTTTAGTATGCAAAATCCATACACAACAGATGCCTTTACAGAAAAGCCATCTTCAGCCGCAAATGAAACGCTTGAAGATTATACTTTACGTTATGCTCCACATAGTTTTCGTCGTTGGAGTCCTAGAGTCGTTGCAATTACAGCATTAGGTGGTATTGCATATTTGGCTGACTTTTCAATTGGAGCAAGTATTGGTATGGCTTATGGCACAACCAATGCATTTTTTTCCATTCTATTTGCTGCAATTATTATTTTCTTAACAGGTATTCCTCTTGCCTACTATGCCGCACGATATAACATTGATTTAGATTTAATAACCCGTGGTGCTGGTTTCGGATATTTTGGATCAGTACTCACCAGTATTATTTTTGCAAGCTTTACTTTTATTTTCTTTGCCCTTGAAGGCTCAATTATGGCTCAAGGTTTATTACTTGGGCTAGGGATCCCACTATGGGCAGGCTATCTCATTTCTACTGTTATGGTCATACCACTGGTCATTTATGGAATGAAAGCCCTAAGTACCTTACAAGTTTGGACAACACCTATTTGGCTCATCCTAATGGTTGGTCCAGTTGCCTATTTAATTTATCAAGAACCCAGTCTAGTCCATCAATTTACTCTATATACGGGAAATAGTGGCTATGCACCAATAGATATGGCCGCAATTATGTTGGGTGCGGGTGTATGTTTATCTTTAATTATGCAAATTGGAGAACAGATTGATTATCTACGTTTTATGCCTGCTAAAACTAAAGAAAATAGCAAATCTTGGTGGATGGCTGTAATTTCAGCGGGTCCTGGTTGGGTGGTTTTAGGCGCAATTAAACAAATTATTGGTGCCTTCCTTGGGTTTTATTTGCTTACTAAAATTCCAGGTGTGAATAGCACAGAACCTGTACAACAATTTAATGCAGCATTCCATGACATGCTTCCTGGTTGGTTGGCACTGACTTTAGCGGTTATTTTGGTTGTCATTTCCCAAATCAAGATCAACGTGACAAATGCATACTCAGGTTCTTTAGCATGGACAAGTGCCTATACTCGTATCAGCAAACATTATCCTGGGCGTATTGTTTTTGTATTAGTTAACCTTGTTATTGCTCTTGCGCTGATGGAAGGCAACATGTTTGCAGTGCTAGGTAAAATTTTAGGTTTTTATTCGAACTTTGCTATTGCATGGGTTGTAGTTGTCGCTACTGATATCGCAGTGAATAAATACTTACTGAAACTTTCACCAAAAGAGCCTGAATATCGTCGTGGTATGCTTTACAACGTTAACCCTGTAGGAATGGTGTCGTTCCTTGCTGCTGCTGGTCTATCTATTGCAGCATTTTTTGGGTTACTTGGTGAATTCCTTATGGCTTATTCTCCCCTAATTGCCTTAATTGTAGGTTTCATTCTGACCCCAATCATGGGCTTAATTACCAAAGGAAAATATTATATTAAAACCACAGATGATGGGATGAAAGAATCACGTTACGATACCTCTGGTATACCTGTGGCAACTGTCTATCATTGTGTGTCATGTGATGAAGATTACGAACGACCTGACGTCATGCATTCACATAAACACCAAGGGGTTATCTGTTCATTATGTAAAACTTTGGAAAAATAGATATCTGATCATTACTCACTTCCGAATAAGTGGAATTTGAATAAAATAATGAACCCCGATGATTTTTCATCGGGGTTCATTATTTTGGAAAATTGTTAAGATCTGTTCCACTTGCTGAATAAAATAGAGAAAAAGGGCCATATGACCGTCTTCTGAAGTTAAGTAGGGTTCTAGAGATGCTTGTGGGAGATCAAGATGTTGTGAGATATGTTGAAAACACTGTTGTTTTAGCCTGTACTGTAATGACGGATGGTTCGCAAAGAATCAATTATCGATAAATACATATTGCATCTCTTTTACTTGCATTTGAAACGCCCAGTGATTTTATTGTCATTGACTACATATCAATTGGAGCTACTGGGGCATTTACCATTTTCCTGAAAATATTTTTATAGAATAGACCTCTTTCATAAATCATTTTTTACTCAATTCAAAATTATAGATTCCAGCGATTAAACTGAATCTAAAACCCAGTCGTTTACCTCTATTTCGGTAACGTTCAGCAAGGATTTTAAAGGTCTTAAGGCGACCAAATACATGCTCAATCCCGATTCTTCTTTTGTTGATTTCCCGATTATAGATTTTGAGTTCAGGATCCAATTTACAGCGCCTTTTGGCTTTTAACGGCAATAGGCTATTGGGATACACAGCATAAATTCCCTGGTAGCCTTTATCTGCAAGGATAAAAGCTCCTGAAGGAATCTGCTTTAAATTGCGTTTGAATAGCTCGAAATCATGCACCGTACTGCGATCAGTACATAAACTCAGAATTTGCTGAGTTTTATAATGAATGATGGCCTGTACTTTAAAGGTATGTGTCTTTTTCTTGCCGCTATAGCTTTTCTTCTGTTTTTTTAGGCATTTGAATTGGGATTTCTGTGGCATCCACGATCACACATTCCAGTCGATCCCTTCGCCTTCGGGCAAATTCTTCGGTAAATTAAACAGGTTAGACTGAATCAGGCAATCTTCAACATGACGTACAATTCTTGAGGCTGTTGGCTCTGAAACTCCGTAGCTTGTAGCAACGTGAAATAAAGTTCGGTATTCCCGCCAATAGCTCAGACAGAGTAGAACCTGATCCTCCATACTTAACTTTGGGGGTCTGTCTTTAGCAGGGACATGCTTCTGCAATTGGTCAACCATTAAATAAAAGGTTGACCATGAGATGCCCGTATATCGCTTAAACTGTGTTTCAGAAAGCTTCTTTGAATCAATGTATTTCATCTAAAGATTATGCACGAATGCTAAGAAAATTAGAGTACAAATATGGTAATCCTCCCATAAATAACCGAAGTTAAAAGTAGAGGTTAAGCAGCCATTAGAGGTGGCCTTCCTTTGTTTGCTTGGTGTGGTCTTTCATGGTTGTAATGCCACAGCCAACTCGTTGCATAATCTTGCACTTCTTCC
>NZ_JAQIHG010000052.1:3570-5367 GCF_035916735.1 Acinetobacter minutum | reverse complement strand
ATTATCATTGATTGAATTGGTAGAAATTACTCGAAGTTTATTTGAGCGAATTTTTAGTCAGTAAGATTAATGAGCCAGATTTGGCCACTTCGAAAAAGTGGCAAATGATTTTAAACTGAAGAGTTTGATCATGGCTCAGATTGAACGCTGGCGGCAGGCTTAACACATGCAAGTCGAGCGGAGCGAGGGTGCTTGCACCTTAGCTTAGCGGCGGACGGGTGAGTAATGCTTAGGAATCTGCCTATTAGTGGGGGACAACGTTTCGAAAGGAACGCTAATACCGCATACGTCCTACGGGAGAAAGCAGGGGATCTTCGGACCTTGCGCTAATAGATGAGCCTAAGTCGGATTAGCTAGTTGGTGGGGTAAAGGCCTACCAAGGCGACGATCTGTAGCGGGTCTGAGAGGATGATCCGCCACACTGGGACTGAGACACGGCCCAGACTCCTACGGGAGGCAGCAGTGGGGAATATTGGACAATGGGGGGAACCCTGATCCAGCCATGCCGCGTGTGTGAAGAAGGCCTTTTGGTTGTAAAGCACTTTAAGCGAGGAGGAGGCTTACCTAGTTAATACCTGGGATAAGTGGACGTTACTCGCAGAATAAGCACCGGCTAACTCTGTGCCAGCAGCCGCGGTAATACAGAGGGTGCGAGCGTTAATCGGATTTACTGGGCGTAAAGCGTGCGTAGGCGGCTTTTTAAGTCGGATGTGAAATCCCCGAGCTTAACTTGGGAATTGCATTCGATACTGGGAAGCTAGAGTATGGGAGAGGATGGTAGAATTCCAGGTGTAGCGGTGAAATGCGTAGAGATCTGGAGGAATACCGATGGCGAAGGCAGCCATCTGGCCTAATACTGACGCTGAGGTACGAAAGCATGGGGAGCAAACAGGATTAGATACCCTGGTAGTCCATGCCGTAAACGATGTCTACTAGCCGTTGGGGCCTTTGAGGCTTTAGTGGCGCAGCTAACGCGATAAGTAGACCGCCTGGGGAGTACGGTCGCAAGACTAAAACTCAAATGAATTGACGGGGGCCCGCACAAGCGGTGGAGCATGTGGTTTAATTCGATGCAACGCGAAGAACCTTACCTGGCCTTGACATAGTAAGAACTTTCCAGAGATGGATTGGTGCCTTCGGGAACTTACATACAGGTGCTGCATGGCTGTCGTCAGCTCGTGTCGTGAGATGTTGGGTTAAGTCCCGCAACGAGCGCAACCCTTTTCCTTATTTGCCAGCACTTCGGGTGGGAACTTTAAGGATACTGCCAGTGACAAACTGGAGGAAGGCGGGGACGACGTCAAGTCATCATGGCCCTTACGGCCAGGGCTACACACGTGCTACAATGGTCGGTACAAAGGGTTGCTACACAGCGATGTGATGCTAATCTCAAAAAGCCGATCGTAGTCCGGATTGGAGTCTGCAACTCGACTCCATGAAGTCGGAATCGCTAGTAATCGCGGATCAGAATGCCGCGGTGAATACGTTCCCGGGCCTTGTACACACCGCCCGTCACACCATGGGAGTTTGTTGCACCAGAAGTAGCTAGCCTAACTGCAAAGAGGGCGGTTACCACGGTGTGGCCGATGACTGGGGTGAAGTCGTAACAAGGTAGCCGTAGGGGAACCTGCGGCTGGATCACCTCCTTAACGAAAGATTGACGATTGGTAAGAATCCACAACAAGTTGTTCTTCATGACGATGTATCTGAGGGTCTGTAGCTCAGTTGGTTAGAGCACACGCTTGATAAGCGTGGGGTCACAAGTTCAAGTCTTGTCAGACCCACCACTACTGACGA
>NZ_JAQIHG010000052.1:0-3560 GCF_035916735.1 Acinetobacter minutum | reverse complement strand
AATATTTAATTTAGAGCTAAAGATTGCAGAACTTAGTAAATAAGCTGAAATAGCAAATTTATTAACTTCTGTGATTTAAGTATCACGGTATTAAGCATGACCTGACGAAGGCGTGTTTATTCATTAACAGATTGGCAAAATTGAGTCTGAAATAAATTGTTCACTCAATTCAGAAGACAGTAGCAAGCAATTGTGAATGTTGAATGAAATTGAGAACTAGCAAATTAACTGAATCAAGCGTTTTGGTATATGAATTTAGATTGAAGCTGTACAGTGCTTAAATGCACGGGCAACAAACTGTGGATTAGCTAAGCAATTAGTTAATCTGTCTTGATCCTACTTGTAGGGATTAACGACTGTTTGGGGTTGTATAGTCAAGTAATTAAGTGCATGTGGTGGATGCCTTGGCAGTCAGAGGCGAAGAAAGACGTGATAGCCTGCGAAAAGCTTCGGGGAGGCGGCAAATATCCTGTGATCCGGAGATGTCTGAATGGGGGAACCCACCTATCATAAGATAGGTATTGCATGATGAATACATAGTCATGCAAGGCGAACGAGGGGAAGTGAAACATCTCAGTACCCTTAGGAAAAGAAATCAATTGAGATTCCCTTAGTAGCGGCGAGCGAACGGGGACTAGCCCATTAAGTTATCTAAGTTTTAGTGGAATGCTCTGGGAAGTGCAACCATAGTGGGTGATAGTCCTGTACACGAAAGGGCTTAGATAATGATGTCGAGTAGGGCGAGGCACGTGAAACCTTGTCTGAATATGGGGGGACCATCCTCCAAGGCTAAATACTCCTGACTGACCGATAGTGAACCAGTACCGTGAGGGAAAGGCGAAAAGAACCCCTGTGAGGGGAGTGAAATAGATCCTGAAACCGCATGCATACAAGCAGTGGGAGCACCTTCGTGGTGTGACTGCGTACCTTTTGTATAATGGGTCAGCGACTTATATTCAGTAGCGAGGTTAACCGTATAGGGGAGCCGTAGAGAAATCGAGTCTTAATAGGGCGTCTAGTTGCTGGGTATAGACCCGAAACCGGGTGATCTATCCATGAGCAGGTTGAAGGTTGGGTAACACTAACTGGAGGACCGAACCCACCGTCGTTGAAAAGCCGGGGGATGACTTGTGGATAGGGGTGAAAGGCTAATCAAACTCGGTGATAGCTGGTTCTCCCCGAAAGCTATTTAGGTAGCGCCTCGGACGAATACCATAGGGGGTAGAGCACTGTTTCGGCTAGGGGGTCATCCCGACTTACCAAACCGATGCAAACTCCGAATACCTATGAGTACTATCCGGGAGACAGACTGCGGGTGCTAACGTCCGTAGTCAAGAGGAAAACAATCCAGACCGCCAGCTAAGGCCCCAAAATCATAGTTAAGTGGGAAACGATGTGGGAAGGCATAGACAGCTAGGAGGTTGGCTTAGAAGCAGCCACCCTTTAAAGAAAGCGTAATAGCTCACTAGTCGAGTCGGCCTGCGCGGAAGATGTAACGGGGCTAAAACTATGTGCCGAAGCTGCGGATGTATACTTTGTATACGTGGTAGGGGAGCGTTCTGTAAGCCGATGAAGGTGGATTGAGAAGTCTGCTGGAGGTATCAGAAGTGCGAATGCTGACGTGAGTAACGACAAAACGGGTGAAAAACCCGTTCGCCGAAAGACCAAGGGTTCCAGTCCAACGTTAATCGGGGCTGGGTGAGTCGACCCCTAAGGCGAGGCCGAAAGGCGTAGTCGATGGGAAATTGGTTAATATTCCAATACTTCTGTGTAATGCGATGAGAGGACGGAGAAGGTTAAGTCAGCCTGGCGTTGGTTGTCCAGGTGGAAGGATGTAGGCATGTATCTTAGGCAAATCCGGGGTACTCTATGCTGAGATCTGATAGCAAGCTGTACTTGTACAGTGAAGTGGCTGATACCATGCTTCCAGGAAAAGTCTCTAAGCTTCAGTTACACAGGAATCGTACCCGAAACCGACACAGGTGGTCAGGTCGAGTAGACCAAGGCGCTTGAGAGAACTCTGCTGAAGGAACTAGGCAAAATGGTACCGTAACTTCGGGAGAAGGTACGCTGCCGGCGGTGATAGGACTTGCTCCTTGAGCTGCTGGCAGCCACAGAAACCAGGCCGCTGCAACTGTTTATTAAAAACATAGCACTCTGCAAACACGAAAGTGGACGTATAGGGTGTGATGCCTGCCCGGTGCTGGAAGGTTAATTGATGGGGTTAGCGTAAGCGAAGCTCTTGATCGAAGCCCCAGTAAACGGCGGCCGTAACTATAACGGTCCTAAGGTAGCGAAATTCCTTGTCGGGTAAGTTCCGACCTGCACGAATGGCATAATGATGGCGGCGCTGTCTCCAGCAGAGGCTCAGTGAAATCGAAATCGCTGTGAAGATGCAGTGTACCCGCGGCTAGACGGAAAGACCCCGTGAACCTTTACTGCAGCTTGACATTGAACTTTGACCTTACTTGTGTAGGATAGGTGGGAGGCTTTGAAGTTGGAACGCCAGTTCCAATGGAGCCGTCCTTGAAATACCACCCTGGTAATGTTGAGGTTCTAACTCTGACCCATAATCTGGGTCGAGGACCATGTCTGGTGGGTAGTTTGACTGGGGCGGTCTCCTCCTAAAGAGTAACGGAGGAGTACGAAGGTGCGCTCAGCGTGGTCGGAAATCACGCGTAGAGTATAAAGGCAAAAGCGCGCTTAACTGCGAGACCCACAAGTCGAGCAGGTACGAAAGTAGGTCTTAGTGATCCGGTGGTTCTGTATGGAAGGGCCATCGCTCAACGGATAAAAGGTACTCTGGGGATAACAGGCTGATACCGCCCAAGAGTTCATATCGACGGCGGTGTTTGGCACCTCGATGTCGGCTCATCTCATCCTGGGGCTGAAGCAGGTCCCAAGGGTATGGCTGTTCGCCATTTAAAGAGGTACGCGAGCTGGGTTTAGAACGTCGTGAGACAGTTCGGTCCCTATCTACCGTGGGCGCTGGAAATTTGAGAGGATCTGCTCCTAGTACGAGAGGACCAGAGTGGACGAACCTCTGGTGTACCGGTTGTGACGCCAGTCGCATCGCCGGGTAGCTATGTTCGGAAGGGATAACCGCTGAAAGCATCTAAGCGGGAAGCCTACCTCAAGATAAGATTTCCCTAGGACTTTATGTCCTCTAAAGATCCGTTCAAGACTAGGACGTTGATAGGTTGGATGTGGAAGCATAGTGATATGTGAAGCTGACCAATACTAATTGATCGTGAGGCTTGACTATACAACACCCAAACAGTTGTTGTATCAAGCTAGATTCAACATCAATACTTGATTTAGTTAAAACTAAAGCTAAAATGAACACCTTAAAGTAAGATTCAATACAGCCCAATCTGTTCAAGATTTGGTGAAAGATCGGCATCCAAGTAAGACCGAAAAAACACCATAACAGTTGTGCTGGCGACAATAGCAAGAGTGAACCACCTGATCCCTTCCCGAACTCAGAAGTGAAACCTCTTCGCGCTGATGGTAGTGTGGGGTTACCCATGTGAGAGTAAGTCATCGCCAGCTCATTATTC
>NZ_JAQIHG010000051.1:0-6612 GCF_035916735.1 Acinetobacter minutum | reverse complement strand
TGATCTGACTGTCAGTAAATTTAGATGTTTTCATGCAGAATCTCCTGCCTACACTTTAAGAGAAAATTCTACTTTTAGATCCTTTTATTTTTAGGGGGGATTACCATATCAATCAAAAAAGTGGTCGTTTTTTGATTTATGAAAGAGATCTAATATTGAACCGATCTAAAAAGCCCTTGTTCGTAAGGACTTTTTTAAAGTCATTTGAATCAGTAGTAATATTTTATTAAAGCGCTGAGCTAGAAAATTTTGATCAATAGATATTCTTAAAGATAATTACGATATAAAAATTGGCGTGATAATTGCTTGAATAATTGTGGTGGTGCGTTTTTACGAATGCAGTTTATTTTTGAATCATTTTGGCTCAAGATTAGTACCTAACTTAATAAGCATGGAGAAAAAATGGAAATTTATACTCAACGATTAGAAGGACTTACTGAAGGTTGTGACTTTGAAGTTATTGAGTTGACTTTTGATACGCGTCAAAAGAGCCGTTTTCGTGCAACCATGAAAAATGGGATTGATATTGGTGCAGATTTGCCACGTACAGGTATTTTACGCAGTGGATCTTATATTGCTACAGAGAGTGGAAATATCCTAAAAATTGAAGCTAAACCAGAAAAACTCATGAAAGTTTCAGCACAACATGATTTTGATTTGTTAAAAGCTGCTTATCATCTGGGTAACCGCCATGTTCCTCTCATGCTGATGCCAACCGCATTATATTTTGAACCAGACCATGTTCTTGCTGAAATGGTGATGGGGTTGGGTTTAGCGGTTGAAGTGGTTGATCATCCTTTTGAACCCGAAAGTGGGGCATATGCGCAACATCAGCATGACCATCGTTTAAGCCCGATTAAGACCTTGCATCATGTCCATCACTAATCCTTCTCAACTTTTAAGCCTGCTAACCTTGTCATCTACAGCATTACCGATTGGGGCATATTGCTATTCACAAGGTGTGGAAAGTGCGATTGAGAAGGGACTGATACATGACGAAGCATCAAGTATTGCTTATTTTGAAGAAGTCCTGGAAATGATATTGGTCCGTTTTGAATTACCCGTGCTGAAACGCTTGATGCAATATTGTGAAGATGCGGAAAAATTCGATTATTGGGCAAACTTTTACCGTGCAAGCCGAGAAAGTAAGGAGCTGTTAGCTGAGTCAAAACAGCTGGCATTTTCCTTAAATGCTTGGATTCGTGAGGTATTGAAACAACCTGTAAAAGTTAAAAAACAATTGGGGTTTATACCCGTGTATGGAAGCCTTTGCGGAACATTGGCCTTAAATGAAGCTGAAGTATTAACCGCATACACCTTTACTGTTTTAGAAAATCAGGTATTGGCAGCAGTGAAAACCGTTCCACTTGGGCAAATGAGTGGTCAACGTATTTTATGGCATTTACATGGGCTGATTCCCCAGGCTATCAGTCATGCCTTAAAGCTCAATGATACTGAAATCAGTAGTGCTTTACCGCAATATGCCATGCTGAGTATGCATCATGAAACTCAATACTCAAGATTATTCAGATCATAATTGATAGAGGAAAAAATAATGTCAGAACGTAGCCCATTACGTGTTGGAATTGGTGGCCCCGTCGGTTCAGGTAAAACAGCTTTGACTTTGAATTTATGTCAGGCTTTACGTGAAAAATATAATATGGCTGTGGTCACTAATGACATTTACACCAAAGAAGATTCCAATTTTTTAACGCGTAATGAAGCCATGTCTCCAGACCGGATTGTTGGTGTTGAAACAGGTGGCTGCCCACATACGGCAATTCGTGAGGATGCTTCCATTAACCTTGCTGCTATTGATGATTTATGTGAAAAATTTGATGGTCTTGAGCTGATTATTATTGAAAGCGGTGGTGATAATCTAGCAGCGACTTTTAGCCCGGAACTGTCTGACCTGACGTTGTATGTAATTGATGTGGCAGGTGGCGAGAAAATTCCACGTAAAGGTGGTCCAGGTATTACCAAATCTGATTTGCTGATTATCAATAAAACCGACTTGGCTCCGATGGTTGGCGCAAATTTAAGTGT
Source organism: Acinetobacter minutum (assembly GCF_035916735.1). Classification (NCBI taxonomy): domain Bacteria; kingdom Pseudomonadati; phylum Pseudomonadota; class Gammaproteobacteria; order Moraxellales; family Moraxellaceae; genus Acinetobacter; species Acinetobacter minutum. Next base: position 4,566 of record NZ_JAQIHG010000051.1, on the reverse strand, counting down.
GATGGATCAAGATGCTAAACGTATGCGGGGAGATAAGCCGTTTTTATTTTCAAATATGAAAACCAAGGACGGCTTGGAAGCCATCATTTCTTTCATTGAAAAACAAGGTTTATTCAAAGTTTGACTCGGAGAAACATAATGATTGTTTTAAAAAGAAGTTTGGCGTCTTTAGTCGCGATTTTTCCGATGTGGGCAATGGCACACGCTGGACATGATCATCATAGCAGCTTCTGGAATGGCTTTATCCATCCATTTACAGGTATCGATCATCTCAGCATGGCAATCGCTTTGGGCGTGCTGTTATGGACAGCGACTCAGCGCTGGAAAATGGCAGGCCTGTTGGCTTTGGCTACGGCCATGATCGGGGGCTTTGCACTAGGTCATCTTCAGCTTATTTCAGCAAATACTGCCGAATACGGCATAGTATGTTCTTTGGCGGTATTGGCGATTGCATTGTGGACAAAAGCAAACCGACTTTTCGCTGTAACAGCTATGATTTTGGCCAGTTTCCATGGTATGGCGCACGGTGCTGAACTTGGTCAGTCGGGACAGGTAGCTGCTTTAGTTCTGGGAATGGTCACTGCAATGTCTGGTATCTACCTGTTTGGGCTTGGTCTAGGTGCCTTGGTACAAAAATATGTCCCTTACGGTAAGAAAATTGTGGGTGGATTAGCTGCTGTGGTTGCAATTATTGGCTTTGCCTGATGATTTCTTAATGGTTTTTTATGACGAAATTTGAATTATTCATATTTTAGTAATTCGTCATGCAAGAGGAAGAATGCAAGATTTAACTGCTAGTCGAACACATGATACACAATTATGGTTTGCCAAGTTAGAGTTGGGGTTTAAGGCTCAAATTGAGCCTGCATGTACTGTATTGCATCATCGCAAACATTATGGGCCTGTGCGGGTACAGAAGATGTTATGGCCGGAAAAAACCGGTGTGTGTCATGCCATTATTGTTCACCCGCCTGCAGGTATCGCAGGTGGAGACCATTTAACTTTTGATATGACTGTGGACGCACATGCACATGCCTTAGTCACCACACCTGGTGCAGGTAAATGGTATAAAACTAACGGTAAACAGGCCTATCAACATATCAATATCTATTTAAATGAAAATGCAATTTTTGAATGGCTACCACAAGAAACCATGCTGTTTAATGGAGCAAATGCCCATTCTAAAACTATCATCCATTTAGACCAGGCAGCAAGTTTTATTGGATGGGACATGCTGGTGATTGGGCGACAGGCATGCACAGAACAGTTTAGTGAAGGTGCTTATATCAACCAATTCAGATTGTTCCGTAACCAGACACTGCTTGTGGCTGATACTTTAAGTTTTAAAGGAAATGACCGCTGGTTGAAATCATGTTTAGGTATGAATGGACAATCCACCATGGGCAATTTCTGGGCAGTTCCGCCTACAAAATATCGCACCAGTATTTATTTGGATGAACATATCGATTTAATTCGAGAGTTAATGATGCGCATGAATGTACCTGTGACATTAACATTATTGGATGATGTGATTTGTGCACGTTTCTTGGGCCATGATATTCGGCAATGTCATGATGCTTTTGCTGCGATCAGAGCAAAATTAAGACGTTATTGGTATAACCTGGAGGAAGAATTTCCAAGAATTTGGAGAACTTAAGGTCATTCACAGTTGAGTCTCAGCATTCAAAACGACATTTCTTAAATTAACATTATATGCATGTACTGAGTATAAAAATCCAAGTTATGGTAGGTAAAAGATATGGAATTAAATCCGACAGAAAAAGATAAACTTTTGATTTTTACCGCAGGTTTAGTCGCAGAGCGTCGTAAAGCACGTGGTTTGAAACTGAACTACCCTGAAGCAATTGCTTATATTTCCGCTGCATTACTGGAAGGTGCACGCGATGGCATGAGCGTAAGTGAACTCATGCACTATGGCACAACTTTACTCAGTCGTGATGATGTTATGGACGGTATTGCAGAAATGATTGCTGAAGTACAAGTCGAAGCAACCTTCCCTGATGGATCCAAGCTGGTAACAGTGCATCAACCCATTATTTAAAGATAAAAATAAGGAAAAAAGATGATTCCTGGTGAAGTGATTACCCCTGACACTGAGATTGAATTAAATGTTGGCCGTCAAACGTTGAAAATAACGGTTGCAAATGCAGGGGACAGACCGATTCAAATTGGCTCACATTTCCATTTTTACGAAGCCAATGATGCTTTGCAATTTGACCGTGAACTTACAAAAGGCTACCGCTTAAATATTGCGGCGGGTACCGCAGTACGTTTCGAGCCAGGACAAAGCCGAAATATTGAATTGGTTGCACTGGCAGGAAAACGTGAAATTTATGGCTTCGCAGGTCGAGTGATGGGGAAACTTGACTAAGTCGGGACATCAGAACCTATCAAGAATTTAGAGTAATCCATTATGAAAATGTCGCGTCGTGCATATGCGGAAATGTTTGGACCCACAGTAGGTGATCGTGTTCGTTTAGCAGATACTGAATTATTTATCGAAGTTGAACAAGACCTGACTACTTACGGTGAAGAAGTCAAATTTGGTGGCGGTAAAGTGATTCGTGATGGCATGGGACAATCACAATTATTGGCGGATGAAGTTGCAGATACTGTCATCACTAATGCTTTAATTGTGGACTGGTGGGGTATTGTGAAAGCCGATGTTGGCTTGAAAAATGGTCGTATCTGGAAAATTGGTAAAGCAGGTAATCCAGATATTCAGCCCAATATCACGATTCCATTAGGTGCAGCAACGGAAGTGATCGCAGGGGAGGGCCAGATTCTTACTGCAGGTGGAATTGATACTCATATCCACTGGATTTGCCCACAACAAGTTGAAACCGCACTCATGTCAGGTACCACAACAATGATTGGTGGGGGGACAGGTCCTGCTGCAGGTACATCGGCAACGACTGTTACACCAGGACCCTGGCATATTGCGACCATGCTACAAGCCATTGATGATTTACCAATGAATATTGGTTTATTGGGTAAAGGAAATCTAAGCTTACCTGCTCCTGTTCGGGAGCAGATTGAAGCGGGTGTAGTGGGTTTGAAATTGCATGAAGATTGGGGCTCAACCCCAGCGGCCATCGACAATTGTTTAACCGTTGCAGATGAATATGACGTGCAAGTTGCCATACATACTGACACCTTAAATGAAAGTGGTTTTTTGGAAGAAACACTTGCTGCATTTAAAAATCGTACTATTCACACCTACCATACCGAAGGTGCGGGCGGTGGGCATGCACCTGATATTTTAAAAGCCATTGGCCAAGCGAATGTATTGCCATCTTCAACCAATCCAACCCGTCCATATACAGTCAATACCATTGATGAACACTTGGATATGCTGATGGTATGTCATCATTTAGATCCTGCCATTTCGGAAGATGTTGCTTTTGCGGAAAGTCGTATTCGTCGTGAAACCATTGCCGCAGAAGATATTCTGCAAGATATGGGAGCGATTTCCATGATGTCTTCCGATTCCCAAGCAATGGGGCGTGTGGGTGAAGTGATTATTCGCACATGGCAAACAGCGCATAAAATGAAAGTACAACGTGGCCCATTAGAAGGTGATACACCTCATAAAGATAATAATCGGGTTAAACGCTATATTGCTAAATATACGATTAATCCTGCTATTACACATGGTTTAAGTCATGAAGTAGGTTCAATTGAAGTCGGTAAACTTGCGGATTTAGTGTTATGGAAACCGGCATTTTTTGGGGTAAAACCAGCCATGATTATTAAAGGTGGCATGATTGCTGCTGCCCCTATGGGAGATATCAATGGATCGATTCCGACACCACAGCCTGTACATTACCGTCCAATGTTTGGAGCAAATGCAAGAGGCGTACATAACACCTGTATTACTTTCTTGTCACAAGCCGGTATCAATAATGGTGTAGCTGAACAGTTAAGTTTAAAGAAAATCATCTCAGCCTGTAAAAACACCCGAAATATTTCTAAAGCTGATATGAAGCACAATTCGTATACACCAGTGATGGACGTGGATCCTGAAATTTATGAAGTGCGAGCAGATGGTATTCATTTAACGTGTGAGCCAGCGAAAGTCTTGCCAATGGCACAGCGTTATTTCTTGTTTTAATTTTGCATCATTGGCAAAAACGCCTGCTTACTGAGCAGGCTTTAATCATAGAAGTGAATATTTTTGAGATCTTTGGATAGTGAGTAAGTTTCTATCAAACTCATTGCTGTCCCAGTCTTTTAAATAAGTGTGTTTCAAATGATTTATTGCAATTTTTATAAATGATTTAGTACAATTTTTATAAATGAATTATGCATTTGATGAATTTAAATTAAATGAGAATCATTAACTTTTAGTATTATTATGGGATAAATTTTGGCACTGTTGCAAATAGAGATTTGAGTCGATGAAGTTCCCTTTAAAAAGTGCTTAGAGACCGAATACCTTGTTGATTAGACACACTTCACCCTGAGACTGACCATAATAAAATGACGATGCTTGTCCTTTACGTAGTGCACGCATGACTTCAATACCTTTAATTGTGGCATAAG
>NZ_JAQIHG010000050.1:0-7130 GCF_035916735.1 Acinetobacter minutum | reverse complement strand
TAAAAAAAAATGAGCGTATTTATATACACTCATTTTTACAGCATTTGGCTAAATGTTGCTTAACTGACTGGCATTACCATGATGGGGCCTTTTTTTGACAGCTTAGAAGTGGGGTTTCACCACGACCAGAATCACGACAGTCAGTAAGATGACTGTCGGTAACTCATTAAAGAAACGCCAGAATTTATGTGATTTGTAATGGGCGTTTTCTATCAGTTTCTTGCGGTAATAGCCGCAAGAGAAATGATAGATCACCAGTAAACCGACCAATGCAACTTTAAGGTAAAACCATGCAGATTCATGATAATGGAACCAGACATCTCCCCAATCGACCAGAAAATGGGCCGTGATCAGTGTGGCCACCATCGATGGCCACATGATCCCTCGGTAGAGTTTACGTTCCATAACCTGGAAACGTTCATGACTGATCTGGTCATTGCTCATGGCATGGTAAACATACAAGCGTGGTAAGTAGAACAGTGCAGCGAACCAACAGACCACAGCAATAATATGTAATGCTTTTACCCACAAGAAAGCATCAGAAGGTACAACCATTAATTATCCCATTTTTTGAAGACTAGGCAGGCATTCACACCGCCGAAGCCGAAACTGTTACTCATCACAGTATTCAATTTTGCATCACGTTTTTCAAGTACGATGTCAAAACCTTTCGCGCCTTCATCCAGTTCAGTCACGTTGATGTTTGGTGCGATGAAGTCATTTTGCAACATCAGTACAGAGTAAATCGCTTCGTGTACACCCGCAGCACCCAAGCTGTGACCAGTCATCGATTTGGTTGAGCTGAGCGCAGGAACTTTACCTTCACCGAATGCACGTTCCATCGCTTTAAGTTCAGTGATGTCACCAGCAGGGGTAGAGGTACCGTGTGTGTTCACGTAATCAATGCTTTCAACGCCGTGTTGTTTAGCTTCTTCAAGTACCATCTGGATACAACGTGTTGCACCTTCACCGCTTGGCGCAACCATGTCGGCACCATCACTGTTCGCCGCATAACCTACGATTTCAGCCAAGATATTGGCACCACGTGCTTGAGCATGTTCAAGTGATTCAAGTACCAGGAAACCGCCGCCACCTGCAATGACAAAACCATCACGGTCTGCAGAGTATGGACGTGAAGCTGTTTCTGGTGTGTCGTTATATTTAGAACAAAGCGCGCCCATTGCATCAAATAGCAAGCTTTGAGACCAATGATCTTCTTCACCACCACCCGCAAGCATCAAGTCCTGTTTGCCAAGTTGAATCAGGTTGTAGGCATAACCAATCGCATCTGCAGAAGTTGCACATGCGCTGGCGATCGAATGAGCCATACCTTGTAATTTAAATGCCACACCCACGTTTGCTGTAATGGTGTTGGTCATGTTGCGTGGAACGAAGAACGGACCAACTTTACGCGCACCTTTTTCTGCAAGAATCTCAGACATTTCAATCACAGATGCAGTTGAACCACCACCTGAACCGCCTGCGATACCGTAACGTGGATTACCCGCAAGATCTTCCGGTGTTAAGCCTGCATGTTTTACCGCATCAAGCGCTGAGTTGTACGCATACATGGCACATACGCCCATGAAACGTTTCAGTTTACGGTCGATATTGTCAAAATTTTGTTCAGCTGCTGCACTAACATGGCTTTTGAAATTCAGTTCAGCATAAGTAGGATTAAAACGTGTGCCTGAAATGCCGTTTTTTAAAGAATTTGTTACGTCTTCTAAGGTGTTACCGATACATGAGTTAATACCCATACCTGTGATTACAACACGTTTCATCTACAGTTCCCTTCATATGGTGATGTGAGATCCGAGCGATTCCAGACCAACAGGATCAATAGGCTGAGATAAATCAAAGCCTGATTGTTGGTTGGGCACTCAAGTTTTAAATTGCACCCATGATAACAGAAAGATTTTTGATTTCTTATGGCAAATCTTATGTCTATTGCAGTGTAACGTCAGAGAGACAGATCATTTGCTTAACTTCACTAAAAGATACATATTCATGTTGAGTTCACACCTGACTACTCCTAGTATCTATCGAGAAATTTAAGAAATACGACTAGGGATACCGGATGGCAAATTCAAACAATAAGCGTTCAGCAGGTTTCATCTCCAATAGCTTTGGAGTGGCTAAAAAGCTCAGCCACACAGGTGTCAAGGTGTTGAATCGTATAGCACAGCAAGGTTCGGCTTCAGCTCAGTCGCAGCGCGGCCTTCATTTGCAAGGGCAACATGCTAATCATCAAAAAAATAGTTTTTCAACTCCGCAGGAAATGCTGCGCCAGCATGTACCGCAAATCTCCAAACAGTTATTAGGCCGTCATTACCCACGTGCCCAGCAAATCACCCATCTATTGGCACCGGAGTGGTCTGATCAACTATCCGACTATTTATTCGAACAGCTCAACCAGATCAGTTCGCGTTACAGTTCGGTTGAGCAGATTCTAGATGAAGCGGGTGCTGAACAGCTTGAAGAGTTAACTCAGGATGTACAACGTTCAGGCCGTTTAAGTCAGGCACTGAGTGAACAGAACAAATGGATTGCAGCGGTACAGGGGGCCTTGAGTGGTGCAACGGGTGCACTCGGTAGCACAGTTGATGTTCCGGCATCGATTGCTTTGGCTTTGCGTACCATCTATCAGACCGGGCGCGCTTATGGTTTTCCTTTAAATCAGACGCATGAACAGGAAGCCGTGCAATATGTATTTCGCCACGTCAACCTTGGGCTCGTTGCCGAAAAGCAAACCGTACTGTTGGGGATGAAAGCACTGGTAGGGCTATTACAACGCCACGACAGTCAGCAATTGCAGCAGCTGTTAGGTTCCAGTCATGATGCCGAAGCTCTTAAAAAATGGCTGTTACAGGAAAATGGCGAGTTTAAATGGCCATGGATGCAGCAGGTGCCGAAATTTACTTTTATTGGCAAACTCACCCCTGTAACAGGCGCTGGAATCGGAGCATTCTATAGCTGGCAATTGATCGAAGAGGCTCATCGTAAAGCACAAGAGGTTTTCTCGGCGGCACGCCAGTATTTAACCGATCATCAAGATTCGCCACTTTCCCCCTTGGCAGCCTATGAGGCATCTGTACGTTTATTGGCAAAAGCCTCCCCTTTGCTGAGCTCAGCACAGGGTATAGAGCAGCAAGATAATTCGCCTGTTATCGAGCCAAAAGAATTAGATGCCGGATCTAATCCTGCCATTGCCAAAATCGAGATTCAGCCTAAACCCGCAGAAAGTGCGGAGGATGATCAACAAGCACAGGGCAGTGATGATCCGGTCGAGCAGGGGATTCAGGCTTTGGCTGAGCAGTATGTGGCACCGCATGCGGAAGTTGAGCCACAAAAACCGGCAGTTCCTGTGCCGGAAGCAGAAACGGATGAAGTGACGGATTTGGCTGAAGAAGAAAAAAATCCAGAAGGCGAAAAGGCACAGTCTTCTGTGGATGAAACGCCAGCGCCAACTGCAAGCACGAGTCGGACAAAAAGTAAAAAAGAAAAACCGGCGTCATAAGTCAGAGAATTGGTCGATTACATCGGATCGTAAATCCTGTTCAGACGCTTGAAAAGTCAGGTGCCAGAAGCGAGGTTGTTGTGTTGACCATTTAAGCGTCTTGGCTTACAATTGCATGCCCTCAAAAAGTAGTCATTTTTGGGGCTTTTTATTAACGGGAGAATTGCCATATGGCAACAACAAATCAGTTGATCCGTAAGGGTCGTACGACTTTGGTTGAAAAATCAAAAGTTCCTGCGTTGAAGGCTTGTCCACAACGTCGTGGTGTTTGTACACGTGTTTACACAACTACACCTAAAAAACCTAACTCAGCAATGCGTAAAGTTTGCCGTGTTCGCTTAACTTCTGGCTTTGAAGTTTCAAGCTACATCGGTGGTGAAGGCCACAACCTACAAGAGCACAGTGTTGTGCTTATCCGTGGTGGTCGTGTTAAAGACTTACCAGGTGTACGTTACCATACCGTTCGTGGTTCTTTAGACTGTGCTGGCGTGAAAGATCGTAACCAGTCACGTTCTAAATACGGTGCTAAACGTCCTAAGAAGTAATTCTTAAGGCTCTAAAACCGCAATCCTTTATCGTCTCGCTTGTCTGATTTCTGCATTTAAAATTGTGAAATTCAAGCGACGTGTAGTAAGGCCAGCGAATAGTACACGACACTTTGTACTTACGGCTGGATCACCCTGAAGTGTCATATTTATAGGTAGTTTAAAATGCCAAGACGTCGCGTAGTCGCTGCTCGTGAAATCCTTCCGGATCCAAAATTCAGCAGCCAAACAATCGCTAAATTCATGAACCACGTAATGCAAGATGGTAAAAAATCTATTGCTGAAAGTATCGTTTACGGTGCTTTAGACCGCGTTCAAGAAAAAAACAAAGTAGACCCAGTTGAATTCTTTGAAGCTACGCTTGAAAAAGTTCGCCCAATGGTCGAAGTAAAAGCACGCCGTGTTGGTGGTGCTACTTATCAAGTGCCTATGGAAGTACGCCCATCCCGTCGTACTGCCCTAGCTATGCGTTGGTTGGTAGATGCTGCTGCTAAGCGTTCTGAAAAAACTATGGCTTTACGTCTTGCTGGCGAGTTGCTTGATGCGGCTGAAGGTAAAGGCGCAGCGATCAAAAAACGTGAAGATGTGCACCGTATGGCTGAAGCCAACAAAGCCTTCTCTCACTACCGCTTCTAAGCGGCTAAAACAGGCCTTAATCAGGAGGATGACAGTTTTGTTTCACACGACTGTCATCAAATCGCTTTAAGTTGCTAGCAGCTTAAAGCGTCCTGTTTTAATAACAAATTTAGGAATGCAAGAAATCATGGCTCGTCAAACCCCAATTTCTCGTTACCGTAATATTGGTATTTCTGCGCACATTGACGCAGGTAAAACAACTACGACTGAACGTATTTTGTTCTACACAGGTGTATCTCACAAAATTGGTGAAGTGCATGATGGTGCAGCAACAATGGACTGGATGGAACAAGAGCAGGAACGTGGTATTACCATTACTTCCGCTGCTACGACTTGTTTCTGGTCTGGTATGGCTAACCAATTCGAACAGCATCGTATCAACGTAATTGACACCCCGGGACACGTAGACTTCACAATTGAAGTGGAACGTTCTATGCGTGTTCTTGACGGTGCTTGCATGGTTTACTGTGCGGTAGGTGGTGTACAGCCTCAGTCTGAAACCGTATGGCGTCAGGCGAACAAATATAAAGTGCCTCGTTTAGCATTCGTGAACAAGATGGACCGTACTGGTGCCAACTTCTTCCGTGCGGTTGAACAAGTAAAAACACGTTTGGGCGGTAACCCTGTGCCAATCGTTGTGCCAATCGGTGCTGAAGATACATTCGCTGGTGTTGTTGACCTAATCGAAATGAAAGCGATTATCTGGGATGAACCATCTCAAGGTATGAAGTTCGAATACGGCGAAATTCCTGCTGATCTTGTTGATACTGCGAACGAATGGCGTACCAACATGGTTGAAGCTGCTGCTGAAGCTTCTGAAGAGTTGATGGACAAGTACCTAGAAGAAGGTGATCTTTCTAAAGAAGACATCATCGCTGGTTTACGTGCTCGTACCTTGGCTTCTGAAATCCAAGTAATGCTTTGTGGTTCTGCGTTCAAGAACAAAGGTGTACAACGTATGTTGGACGCTGTAATTCAGTTCTTGCCATCACCAACAGAAGTTAAAGCGATCGAAGGTATCCTTGACGACAAAGCTGAAACTAAAGCATCTCGTGAAGCATCTGACGAAGCTCCGTTCTCTGCGCTTGCGTTCAAAATCATGAACGACAAATTCGTAGGTAACTTGACATTCGTACGTGTTTACTCTGGCGTTCTTAAACAAGGCGACCCAGTATACAACCCAGTTAAATCTAAACGTGAACGTATCGGTCGTATCGTGCAAATGCACGCAAACGAACGTCAAGATCTTGACGAAATCCGTGCGGGCGATATCGCTGCGTGTGTAGGTCTTAAAGACGTAACTACGGGTGATACGCTATGTGATGAGAAAAACATCATTACACTTGAACGTATGGAATTCCCAGAGCCAGTAATTTCATTGGCTGTTGAACCAAAAACCAAAGCTGACCAAGAAAAAATGTCAATCGCTTTAGGTCGTTTGGCGAAGGAAGATCCATCGTTCCGCGTACGTACTGACGAAGAATCTGGTCAAACGATTATTGCGGGTATGGGTGAGCTTCACCTTGACATCATCGTTGACCGTATGAAGCGTGAATTCGGTGTTGAAGCGAACATTGGTAAACCAATGGTTGCTTACCGTGAAACGATTAAAAAGTCTGTTGAACAAGAAGGCAAGTTCGTACGTCAAACAGGTGGTAAAGGTAAATTCGGTCATGTATATGTTCGTTTAGAGCCACTTGATGTCGAAGCTGCTGGTAAAGAATACGAATTCGCTGAAGAAGTTGTAGGTGGTGTAGTACCTAAAGAATTCTTCGGTGCGGTTGACAAAGGTATTCAAGAACGTATGAAGAACGGTGTCTTGGCTGGTTACCCTGTTGTGGGTATCAAAGCGACACTATTCGACGGTTCTTACCACGATGTCGACTCTGACGAATTGTCGTTCAAAATGGCAGGTTCTTATGCATTCCGTGACGGTTTCATGAAAGCAGATCCAATCTTGCTTGAACCGATCATGAAAGTTGAAGTAGAAACTCCAGAAGACTACATGGGCGATATCATGGGCGACTTGAACCGTCGTCGTGGTATGGTTCAGGGTATGGATGACTTGCCTGGCGGTACTAAAGCAATCCGTGCTGAAGTTCCACTTGCTGAGATGTTTGGTTACGCAACTCAAATGCGTTCTATGTCTCAAGGTCGTGCGACATACTCAATGGAATTTGCTAAATACGCTGAAACTCCACGTAACGTGGCTGAAGGCATTATCGCGAAGTTCCAAGCTGGCGGTAAAAAAGGTGACGACGAGTAATCTTTCGATTACTATAAGCCCAAACTAATTTTTTAGTTAATAACCAGTTGCTCATGAGCGACCCTCATGAGCAGTTTATAAAGGAAGATCATCATGGCTAAAGCCAAGTTTGAACGTAATAAACCACACGTAAACGTGGGCACAATCGGTCACGTTGACCATG
>NZ_JAQIHG010000049.1:0-8132 GCF_035916735.1 Acinetobacter minutum | reverse complement strand
ATAAACCTTATTTGCTCGAACGCGTAAACGCAGCTCATCCTGAATGGATTCCTGCCGTTGTGCTCTACCAGGAAATTTTAGGGTTGGGATATCCAGAAAAGATCAGGATCTTGAGGGAATATCTTGCAACATTAAAACCAATTGCTAAACCGGAACCGATCATTCGTTTTGAAACCCAACCTGGCCAACAAATGCAGGTTGATTTCACGACGATTCGACGTCACCACACGACTTTGAAAGCCTTTGTGGCCACATTAGGTTATTCCAGAGCGGCTTTCGTGAAATTTTATGATCATGAACGTACGGCTGCATGGATCGATGGTCTGGAAAATGCATTTCAGTTCTTTGCTGGAGTACCTCAGGAAATCCTGTTTGATAACGCTAAAACGATCATGATTGAACGGGATGCCTATCAGGAGGGGCAGCATAAATGGAACCCCAAACTGCTCGACTGTGCCAAGAAATATGGCTTTCGTCCCCGCGTATGTAAGCCCTACCGCGCACAGACCAAAGGCAAAGTTGAACGCTTTAATGGATACCTCAAATCAAGCTTTATTGTGCCATTGAAAGCAAGCCTGAAGACTTCGGGTTTACTGTTAGATGTTGATGTCGCCAATGCCCACATTGGCCGGTGGCTGCATGAAACCGCCAATCAGCGGATTCATGCCACCACGCAAGAAAAACCGGCTGTTCGACTGCAACACGAGCAGCAAAGATTTGCGCCATTACCGCAATCAGATACGGGTTCCGGCACTGTACCTGTTGCAGCGGCACAGCATGTAATGCCCTACGAGAGTTTGCAGCATCCGTTATCGGTATATGACCAGTTGCTGGGAGTTTCCTGATGAATCTGCAATACGAACGTATAGAGCAGCTTTGCCAAAAGCTCAATCTGCCTGCCATCGCATCACAATGGTCACATCATGCACAACAAACATTAGGTCAGGATGGAAGTTATGCCGACTTTGTTGAAGCCATGCTGATGCATGAACATGCTGCCAGGCAACAACGCAGTCAGCAGGTACTGATGAAACTCTCAGGCCTGCCTCAAGTCAAAACCCTGGAAGACTATGATTTTAATTATGCCCTAGGGGCACCTAAATCACAGGTGATTGAACTGTTCAATCTGAGCTTTATTCCTAGAGCAGAAAATGTGGTGTTTCTCGGGGCTAGCGGAGTAGGAAAAACGCATTTATTCATGGCATTAGGCTATAAGGCCATCATGAACAACATTAAGATCAAGTTCATTACCGCAGCGGATTTAATGCTGCAACTGAGTACAGCCTACCAGCAAGGTAAATTGAAAACCTATATGCAGCGTGCGGTACTGGCACCAAAGTTACTGATTATCGATGAAATTGGTTATTTACCGTTTGGACGTGAAGAAGCGAATCTGTTCTTTAACGTGATTGCCAAGCGTTATGAAAAAGGCAGTACGATATTGACGAGTAACTTACCATTTAGCCAATGGTCGAAGTCGTTTGCGGATGATGTCACGTTGACCGCTGCGATGTTAGATCGGTTACTGCATCACTGTCATGTGGTACAAATATCGGGTGAGAGTTATCGTTTAAAGGATAAAAAAAGAATAGGGATTCAGCCTCAGGTTGAAACTTAATACGAGATCAAAGGGGTCAATTTTACTTTGCCATTTGTAAGGTAAAAGGGGTCAATTTTAGAATGCCGTTGACAACCAGAGGTGTGCAATATCTTTCCATTCGTTATACCAATCGTTTAGAAGCAGCAAATTTACGAGCATCAGTCGGTACGACCGGTGATTCATACGATAATGCTTTGGCTGAAACGGTGAATGGCTTATACAAAACAGAGGTGATTGAATATTTAAAAGCGGATTGGCAAGGTTTAGCGGATGTACAACTTGCGACACTAAACTGGGTAGATTGGTTCAATAAAGAGCGTGTACATAGTGCACTAGGTTATGTGTCACCTTTTGATTTTGAAGCAATGTACTATGATAAAATTAACCCATTAGGTCAGGTGGCCTAACTTAAATAAAAAGTCTCCGACAAACCCGGTACGGTTCAGTTTGATCGTACCTAACGATTGCGTCTGTGGATTGATCTATTGGTGTGGTAATTCAGATTTGATCCGATCGAGATCTGATAGTATAGCTCAGACATAGCAGAACCCCCATTTTCCACACGTAACTTAGGTGATCTGCCTTTAGTTGGAACATGATTTTTCAATTGCTCAACCATTAAATAAAAGGTTGACCATGAGATGCCCGTGTATCGCTTTAACTATATTTCAGAAAGCTTCTTTCAAGCGATATATTTCATCAGTAGATTATTCACTAATGCTAAAAATCTGGGGTATAAATATCAATCAAAAAATAATTGCTTTTTGAATTATGAAAGAGCTCTATTGCTCATTTTCATTAGGTATTTATAAATTTACCCATAGGTTTTTTATAAAAAATAATGCTGAACAATGTTCAAATATATTAAAATTCAAAAAAATAAAACAGAAGAGAGTCTATTTTTTAACTATCTTGTAGCTATTTTTAGTAGAGCACGTGCAAAAATATCTAAAATAATTGATAAGCATATTCCCAAAATCGGGGTGGTGTTGATGGTAAAATTTTCGATAGAACCGATGTGTTTGAAAATAAATAAATAAAGGAAAATGTAATTATAATATAGATCATAAAACCAAAAAATTGGGTATGTAGTAAGATTTTATTAATGGTTTTATTAAAATAAGTTGCATGTTGAAACTCTGGGTTTTTCAGTAAAAATATAAATAACCATAAAAGTGCAACCTGTGTAATGGGGTAGATATGAACACCTGAAAAAGAGAGGTCTATACCAATAGCTAAAAATGCAGCAAGTACAAAATAGTTTTCTTTAAGATTCCAGCTTATATTTCTGCCTATATAAAAAATAACATAAGCCAAACAAGAAAATCCTAGTAGGCCTGTTTCTGTTAAAATTTGGATAAATAAGTTATGGGGGTGTGCGGGTAAATTTGAATACTTATCTAATTGATAAAATCCACATCCAAAAAATGGATTATTTATCCAACACTTAAAGGCATTTTTCCATAATTCTGAGCGTCCGCTCGTAGTCTCTCGAGCAATCATTATTAAACCCGAACTAGAGTAGTTTGAGAAATGTATGATGGAAAAATAAGTCAACCATGTTAAAATATAGGTAAATAATAGTTTAAATCGTGTTAATTGATTAAATATAGATACAATTAAAATAAAAAAGGTATAGGCTAATGTGGCTGAGCGACCGCCATCTAGTAAAATAGATAAGAAAGCTAAAAATATAAATGCTAAGTAAATATTTTTATGTTTATGCTCTCTTAGGAAAAACCAAGTTGCAAAAATAGATATAATTAAAAAATAACTATTATAAATCCGAATATTCCATGGTAATGGATACCAGTTTTTATATGCCCCTGTATTCAAATATTCAAATAAAGAAAAAGGAAACATACTAAAAATTAGAAAGCTAGATAATACTATCATTTTTGATATAATTGAATGATAGTTCAAGAAAAAAAATGATTTATATAATAAGTAAAATAATATAATATCAAAAAAAATTAATTGATCATTTTTGAAAATTAAAAAGTAGAAGTAAATAAAAGCTAGAAATAAATATTCTTTTTTATTAAAAAAACATTTTTTTTGATTAACAGCATAAAACCCGAAGCCCACTAACAATAACACTTCTAAAACCCGAGCTTCATTATAAAAATTAGAGCTAATATAGACAGAAGCCCCTAAAATAAACAGTAAAAAATAAAGAGCTATGAACAGCTCTTTATTTTGTAAATGTTTAATTAATTTAAACATTAAGTTCCACTAGTTCCACGGAAATTCGCTGGAACAAATTTTGTACAAGCTGAGTCTGATGTACCTGCCCACTCTAATGAACCAGTTGTCGCATTTGCTGTTGGTTCTAAAGTAAGTGCTGGAGATGCTGCATCACAGGTATCATCAATACCTTGTACTTCAACAGTGATCACACCATCTGTTACTGTTAACGATTTAACATACTTAGAAGTAATATCAGATGCATCTGCCAGCCCAGCTTTAGCATTATCAATACCTGTTAAATCGTTCAAATCTGCGTAACCTTCAGATACGCCAGTTTTTGCTGATGCAAGGAAACCAACCACTTCAGACATTTTTGCACGTTTTGTATAATCTTGATAAGCAGGGATCGCAATTGCAGCTAAAATACCAATAATAGCGACCACAATCATCAGCTCGATCAATGTAAAGCCTTTTTGAGCATTCATAACATTCTCCACAAATGTTTTGTTAATTTAATTATAAGCTTTGTAAGCTAATTTATACATTGCACAAATTGTGCCAAAATATATTACTTAATTATTTCTTTTTAAATCAATACATTGTTTAATAGATTAAAAATCTTAGTTACATATAAGTAAATTTATGTAACTAAGTGACAAAAAGTGTCAGTTTTGTCGGTTTTGGGAGATATAAATATGAAAGTTGCTTGCAGCAGAAAAACTAAATTATTAGTAGCTAAGCAAGCAGACAACTATATAGTTTAGTGATAGTTGCTTGTGTAGGCACGGAAGTAATTTTAAAATTGGAAAAGCGCTTTACTATGTTGAATGTTTCATATATCAGGGGGAGTAATAGAGTGAAACGGCTAAAAGACTTCAAAGTAAACGAACGAATACCTCGTCCAGCTGTAAAAGTTTTTCCCATGCAATTTGGTGATGACGAAGAGACTAGACGTATTGTTCTGCATCATACAAGACGTGTGATTCTTCAGCATAAAGAAGACATACAGAAGTTGGCTTATAAATAATGAGGCTGTACTTTTTTATTCTGTTTTTAGCTAGGCAAAATTTTAAAATATCTCATGAGCAGTCTGCCATTATAAGAATTCATTCTATCGCCCCGAGTAAAAGCTATTTTCTGATATGGACAATTTGAAAAATTTTGTCTTTTTAAAAGCATGTCCATATGTACAAAGTGAATAATTAAGTAAAACAATATAATTCAATGGTTTGATATGTGTCCATATAAAGGGACTTATGGAATGTAGAGGGTTGATGATTGTAGTGGCTATCATTGGTATCTTGGCTGCAATTGCGATTCCTGCTTATCAAAGTTATACGAAAAAAGCAAATGACTCTTCATGCTTATCAGAAATGAAATCATATTCTTCGCTTTTTATGTCTGAAAAAATCTCAGAAAGTGGTGATGTTGCTAACTTGCCAGATGTATCTACTCTTACACATTGTCAGGATTTAACACCACCAACAGATTTAACGGCAACCACATTGACAGCAACCTCTCCAAAAGGTACTGGTGCTACAATCACGTGTGATGTTAGTGATAATGCAAGTTGTTCAATTGGTACTGCGCCTTAATCCTAAAAAATAATAAAAAGCTCTATTCGTAGAGCTTTTTTTAATGCTCATTTCTACTACTAAAATTAAATTTTACTAGGTGTTTAGTCCCGGATTTTAATGGTGCAATATTCTCACATAAATGGAAGGAAGCACTATGGGACAAGCTCTACACAGCAGCGCCACAACGACACAGGCAGTGCGTCGAGCAATACAAAATAGTCAAGAGAGCTTACGCTAGCCAAGCATTCCTTATCTGACGCGCTCATCATTACACCGCTGCTATGGTATTTCACGGCTGCCTGAGGTGCAAGGTGATCGTCCTGTCAAGAAGTGCTTCAAAAGCTACCTGATCGGTTACTTCCATATCGACATCGCTGAGATGCAAGCAGCACAGGGTAAGCTTTATCTCTTCGTTGCCATTGATCGCACTTCAAAGTTCGCGTTCACCGAAGTGTATACCAGAGCCGATAAGATGGTAGTCGCGCATTTCCTGCGCAATCTGGTTCAGGCTGTGCCCTACAGCATACACACGGTGCTGAAGGATAACGGCATCCAGTTCACGTGTGATCGCTACGCTTCTGAGCACATCTTTAATCGGGTTTGTACTGAATGTAGCATTGAACATCGCCTCATCAGGGTCAAGCATCCATGTACCAATTGACAAATCGAGCGTATGAACCGAACGATTAAAGAAGTTACTGTCAAACGGTTCCATTACGACGATCACACTCAGCTATGTATTCCCCTTGCTGATTTTATTACCGCAAACAACTTCGGCCGCAGACTCAAAACACTCAAGGTGCTGACCCCCCTACGAAATCATCCGCAAAAAGTAGACAGATGAACCTGAACTTTTTAAGATTGATTCGATCCATCAAAATCTGAGACTAAACACCTAGCAATAAATTATTTTATAGCTTGTAAAAGCATTGTTGTATGTTTATAGCTTGTAAGTATTACCTCAAACTGGTTATTTTCCCCATATCAAATTAACATAGCTCAAAAATATTTTGCGCTTTCTCTATGAAATTTTTTCTTTCCCTCCTCGCCAGTGTCTTGATTGCACTGGCTTGGCTATTACCTATTCATTATCGTCCTTGGGTCACCTATACAGGTGAAACATTGGCCTTTCTGTCGCTGTTTGCCCTTGCAGCCATTTATCTAAAAGACAGAATAAGTTTGCCGTTGATCGGCTTACCCTTGGCAGGTTTAGCTTTGGTTCCTTTGTTGCAATGGGGGGTGGGCGAACAGTTCTTTTTTAGTAAGGCCTTGATGTCCTGTGTTTTTATTTTGGGCTTCTGGCTTAGTATTGTATTAGGCTATAACCTTTCTAAAGAAAAAATTGCCCGAGAGAAGGCATTTACGAGTTTAAGTTATGTCTTTCTGATTGCGGGAACATTAACGGGATTAATGGCGATATGCCAATGGCTGACGATTGATCAATATCTCACTGGATTGATGGTGAATCTCAGAGGGAATCGTCCCTTTGCCAATTTTGCTCAGCCCAATAACATGGCGACATTTTTGGTCATGTCCTTGCTTGCCTGCTTATATTTGTATGAAAAGCACAAGGCAAAAACATGGATTTTAGTTCCGTCAGCCCTGATCATGCTATTGGCTGTGGCACTCAGTCAATCCCGGACATCATGGGTCGCTTGCTTATTTATTCTCGGCTATTTAGTTTATCAGTATTATAAGGGCTATATTGCGACCAACTGGTATTACCTGATTGGTTGGTTTGCTATATTTGTTGGTTTTATCTGGTTGCTGCCATCTGCGAGTCAATGGATAGCCCAACTGATGGATGCGCCGGTACAAACGCGTGAAGTGGTACAGCGTGCAACAGGAGATATGTCGCGTTTAGCGATCTGGCAACAGATGATCCATGCAATTGCTGATCGACCGTGGTTTGGCTATGGTTGGCACCAGACGAGTGTGGCTTATGTGTTGGTGAGTGAATACTTTTCAGGCCCGGTCTGGATCAGAAGTGCACATAATTTTATCTTGGATTTCCTGTTGTGGAATGGTTTTGTTGTGGGTTTGCCATTCTTGGCTTATTTTGCTTATTGGGGTTATCGACTGCATCGTCAGGTCAACTCGACCGAATCCGTGATCGGCATTGTCATGATCAGTGCTGTACTGATCCATGCGATGTTTGAATTCCCGCAGAATTATGCTTATTTCTTGTTGCCATTGGGTTTTATTATCGGGTTGGTGCAGTCACAAAATACTCAAACAAGAGAGATTAGTTTATCTTCAAATTACATGCGAGTGTTCTATGCACTATCTGTGATTTTGCTCTTGATAATTATGCGCGATTATTCTGTGGCTGTAGAACAGATTAACCAAGCGGCACGATATGAGAAATACAAACAACCCATCAGCAATCATCAGCCGATTTATTTGCTGTCTGAACTCGACCGTCGTGCCAAGTGGATTCGTATGAGTCCTTATACTTCTGTTAATTCAGAGCAGTTGAAAGAAATTGATGAGATGGTGCTGAATTATCCAACACAGTATGATTTGTTGAAATATGCAAAATTACTGGCATTTAACGGTTATGAGCAGGAAGTTAAGCATCAATTGTGGCGCTTAAAGCAGCTCCGGCATGTCGATGTAAGTTATGCATCAATCGTAGAAGAACAGCCTAAAACTTAAATCTGAAATATAAAAAAGCCAGCATCTGCTTAATGCCAGTCAGTTAAGAAATTGACTGGCATTTTCTTGGGTATTTCTGTGGTTTTAGCTTCACAACCCTCGGACAA
>NZ_JAQIHG010000048.1:0-8496 GCF_035916735.1 Acinetobacter minutum | reverse complement strand
GCTGCCTTTTTTATCCAATAAGCTGCTTGTACATAATCTTTCTGAACTCCTTCTCCCTGATAATATAAGGTTCCAAGCATACGTTGTGCCTTAGCATTCCCTTGAGTAGAGGACTTCTTCAACCAATAAGCTGCTTGCACATAATCTTTCTGAATTCTGTTTCCAAAGTAATACCATGCTCCAATAATCTGTTGTGCCTCAGTATTACCCTGTTCAGCTGCCTTTTTCATCCAATAAGCTGCTTTTATATAATCTTTTTGGACTCCTTCTCCATGGTAATACAGATTTCCAATACCCAATTGTGCATCAGCATTACCCTGTTCAGCTGATTTTTCCGCCCAATAAGCTGCTTTTATATAATCTTTTTGGACTCCTTTTCCCTTGTAATACAGACTTGCAAGAAGACGTTGTGCCTCAGCATTACCCTGTTCAGCTGCCTTTTGATACCAATAAGCTGCTTGTGCATAATCTTGAGGGGCTTCTTTTCCAAGCTCATACGACATTCCAAGAAGAAGTTGTGTTAGAACATCCCCCTGTTCAGCTGCTTTTTCCATCAAAATCAAATTTGAAGAATAAGGTAGAACTTCTGCTTTTGACGTACTGCATACTGATAGAAAAATACTTGATGTAACAAGAAGCCCCACACAGAACTGTTTCATAAAAAACTCTATAATTTTTAATGGAATTAAATGTTCTCTACATTCAATCAATATCTAGTTTGAATAGCTACCAATTTTGTAGAAAGTCTTCAGCTAAATAAAGTATGGAACCCCCATTTGACATAATGGGCATTATGCGAAATTCAGACTTAAATATTTTTATTTTTCAGTAAGTTATGCTATAAGAAATCGGGGACGCAAACCCGAAAAGCTGATTTGGAAACAAGTCGGCTTTTTTCTGTCCGATTCTGGCATCTTTCGCCAATCATATTGTTTAAAAAGTAGTCAATTTTGCGGTTTTCCCTGATCCCATCAGATGTCCAGGACAAAATTTATCCCCAATTTCTGCGGATAAAACCGGGACAACTTTTAGCCTTTTTTGTACGCCCTGGCGCACAGACATTTAGGGATTTTGCGGCTAGGGCAGCTGCGATTTTTTACTTATGATGAAGTCATACAGGAACAGGACGTTCCGGAACATAAAACAATAACGATAAGTTCTCGCACCAGGATCGTGAGGTAGACAGCCCTACCTAGCACCGAACACGAAAAAGCCCGACAGGATGTCGGGCTTTTTTCATTCTTGTTTGCCAATCATTAAAGTCTGGTTTAAAATATAGACTGTAATCTATATTTTGGTTATGGCATGTGGACAGTCATCACGACAGATCTGTTTAACGAATGGCTGGAACAGCAAGATGAATCTACACAAGAGAAAGTCTTGGCTGCTTTGGTTGTTCTACAACGGCAGGGACCTAGTTTAGGTCGGCCTTTAGTTGATACCGTGTATGACTCTAAATTTACCAATATGAAAGAACTACGTGTTCAGCATCGAGGCAAACCACTCCGGGCCTTTTTTGCATTTGATCCATTACGGCAAGCCATTGTGCTGTGTATTGCAGATAAAGGCGGTAAGAAGCGATTCTATAAAGAGATGTTGGCAATTGCAGACGAGCAATATGAGCTTCATCTCGCATCATTAGGAGAACAATCTAATGGCTAAAACTCTGCAGGAATTACTAGCTCACCGCTCTCCAGAGAGTCAGGCTCGTATTCAAAAGATGGCTGACGAATTACTATTAGAGAACCAGCTCTATATGATTCGGGAAGAACTGCAAATTTCTCAAAAAGAGCTTGCTGAAGCCTTGGGAATTAAACAACCATCACTATCGGCAATTGAGAATCGTGGTACGGATCTCAAGATCTCAACCATGAAAAAGTATGTTGAAGCGATGGGTGGAAAGCTCCGTATTGATGTAGAGCTTCCAACAGGAAAACATATAGGATTCAATGTGTAACAGTCAAAAGGGAGCCTATAAGCTCCTTTTTTTAATGTGCATAATCCGTATTATGTTAATTTTAGATAAATTAATATATCTTAATAACTAGTGGTCATTCAGTACTATGAAAAAAATACTATTAATAAGTTTAGGGTCAATTCTATTTCAATCAGAATTAAGTGCAAATGTAAAAATTGAGCCAATTGAAAAAAATAGTTTTTCTACTTCAACTTCAAAAGAAATCAAGATACCTGACTTATCGTTTAAAAATGTTATGCGAACTTTTTATGGTGGTCGCCTAATTAATGGCAAGGTTGATGAAATAGATTTTGACAACAATGATATTTCTTACAGTGATCCCATAAATTCTAATAATCTCAAACCTATTGAAAATAGTATCTTACTTACACCACCTCCTATTTTAGAAAAACTACCTAAAGAAAAATATGATCCAGAAACAAAACAAACATACTCAGTCATGCAACTTTTTTCATATCAGGACTACTATGGGGCCGTAATGTCTGATGTTGTGAAATATAAAAATAAAAACAATGAAGACCGTTATATGCTGATGGTTACAACCGAAGGCTTGCTAGAGGACAATACCTTCATCGCATATAGAACTGCATTGCGTATTGTAGACATATATGTATTTAAGAAAAATACCGACAACACTTTCTCATTAGTGACTCGTACACCAGAAAATTTGGAGCCTGATAGAGGTGATGCACTAGTATTTCTCTCTCAACAAGATCCTGAGATGGATATTAAACCAATTGAATTTAAGTCAATTGGAAACAACGTAATAGGTGCAATTTCTAATCGACTATTTTCACATAACCACGGCTATTATTCTGATGACTGGGTAATATTAAAACTGCCTGAAAATGATTTCATTACGTTGAATTGGATACCCAAGGGAGAAATGAGTGGGATGGACAAGAACTCTCCTACATACTATGAATACGATTCTACAATTTCTATTCAGAATGATGGGAGTGAATATTTTCCATTATTAGTTCATTACAAGGGAGAAAAACCTATTTATCGTAAAGATGGGACTGTAAGTAATGTAAAAAATATAAACTCCGTCACAAAATTTATTTTTTCGATCCCTCAAAATTTATATGTTGAAATGAAGCAATAGCATTTATAAGATTAAAATCACCTATCCTATTTAATGGAAAAATAAAAAAGCCCGATAAAACTTCGGGCTTTTTTATTTCGTACAATTTTTAGGGAGGTATTATTAATTAGCTATAAAGATTTTCTATCTCTTTAGTAGACAGAACACTTTGCTTTACCATTTCTTTATTCTCCAGAATTAACTCATTCTGCTGAGCTTCTATACTCGGGTCTATATGAGAAAATGTCTGGATAGTTTTCTTCAGAAATTTCTTACCATCAAAATCTATTGATGCGAAACGGTTAAAAGAAAACCCATTAAAAAAGAATAAGTCAAACAGAACCGTGCCTCTGAAATCCTTGTATTCAAGATCAGAAGAGATAAAGTTAAGACGATTCATAGGATTAATATCATCATATGCTGTAACAATGGCGATATTTTTATCCATTAATATACGAATATTGTTCATGGCATCGCTTTATATAGATTTTTGATCAGATTGTAAACATCATCTGTCAGATGTAATACTTGATCAAAATTCATTAGTACCCTTGTTGTGACAATGACATTATCAACATGGAAGAGCGTATGTCTTTGATGATTATAAAAAGAATACGCAGCATTGAGAGCTTTTATTAGATCCTCTTTTCCAATGATAGACGAATATTCTGAAGATAGTGTAAATTTTTGAGGACTGATCTTATCAAAATGTTCTCCGATATTTTTCTCATCAAGATCTATTTCATCAAATTCGCCTAAAATATGTTTCAATACACCTTCTAAAGCTCGTAATTCAGCATATAGAAAACAACTGTAATCTGGCAGATCAAAAGCTACTGTTTTTAAAGATGCTCCACTTATTAGCATATCTCTAAGAATAGCTGGTAACTTTTGATAACTTTCTTCTAATTTTGCTTCTAGATTGTTTATAACCGTCTTTTTTTCAACAACTTGAGTACAATTCTCATCAGTTCGGCTAAAAACATAGGCTAATCCATTTGCATCCAAAAGGATGGAAAATTGAAAAATAAACTCATGATAGCAAGATAGCGGAAGGCCCTTAATAACTACTTTTTTGGACTTATAAACTGTTACTTGTAAAGTATCTTTAGAAATTAAATTACATATATCAAATCTAGTTCCATGTAATTCTGCTGTTTCTATATACTGAAATACTTGCTGCCCATCTTCTGTTTTTTTATCTAACATTAGTTCAACAATGGGTTGAATATGTTCATATTCATATCCAACCAACGTCATATTAATTCGACCTTTTTCCTCAGCAACATGAGAGGCTAAGAAAGATGCTAGCATTTCCCCGATAGATTTGTTTTTACCGGTAGGATTGAAAGTCGTTGTCCCTTTATTATTATGATAAATTTCAAATAATCCATCTTGCATTCCGATTTTACTAATTACAAAAACCTCTTTGGAAGCAGTAGCACTCTTTTGAATGATATTAACTTTATGTTTTTCTTTGAATTCTTCCATAAGTGGCATTATTTTTTCTTTTAATAAGACTAAATCTTTATATGGATTTGATGATGCCACTTTACTACCCTCATAAATATTTTATTAAAATTAGTGCTTTATATCATAATTTGAATTATAAGATTTAACATAAAATCTCATATACGAAATTCAGTTGTAAGCCCCAAATAGAAATGTCCTGTCTTAAAATTTGATCTTGGATCGGACTTTTGAAATGAACAAATCAATCGAATTTTGATTCCTGGAAAAGTCCAGCAGCAAACCATTCACCCTGGATCTGATCTCTTTCGGATCAGTCAGCTCACCACTCATGAGGTTTTTAAGCAAACCGCCCACTTTATTCAGATCCGCTTTCAGACTGCGGATCTCCTGGATGGTTTTGATATCAGTCAGGCTTTGAGGCTGATAGCCCAAACCCAAATCACGCAAATATTGAGAATTAGATAAATTGGCCTCTTTGGCCCTGGATTCGATCATCAATTTTTCTTCTTCAGTCACCACGACTTTAATCGTTTTTTGGCGTATTCGTTTCGGCTTTTTATCATCAGACATTTTTCTAATTCCTTATCACAATACAGTTTGGCAGTGCCAAAAGCTCCGCAGGACAAGATGCCACGTTGAGCTTGAAAAGCGAATAAGAGGAGGTAATGGTGTGCTAATCATGCTTGCATGTTGGCCAACATTACACATCTTGCCGACTTTTACCCCACTCTGTTTCGCATTTAATCGCATAAAATTGCACATTAAAATGGAAAAAAGCATATAAAAGCTTATAAATTTACTAAATTTTATATAAAAGCATTTAATCGTACAAAATCGCGCTTAATCGCATAAAATTGCATAAATTTTGGAAAAAGGAAGCAATTATGGTCACACGACATGGTGCCAAGAAATTCATCATTGCAGCATTACCAGAAGTCAAAAAACTGCTTGAAAATGGTTACACAGTTAAGGAAATTCATGCGGATCTACCTGAGCTGGCAAACAATATTTCATACAGCACACTGCTACGAAATTTACAAAAAATGGGGATCAGCGAGAAAAAACCTCATCAGGAAAAAACGTCAAAAGATAAAAACCAGGACAATCATTCTATTGTTGAACCAAAAAGAGAGATGACCAATGCGGAGAGGAACTTGGAAAAATTAACCAATAGGAAGCCTAAATTTTCTTATGATCCTCATACAAAGGGAAAAGATTTTTACTGACCCTATTTAAACATTGCTCTAGATCGCTCTCATTTGCGCTCTATGCTCAAATTCACAATGAAAGATACAGAACGAGTGTCTACGAGTGAAATCGCTGAAATTCGCCCCTAGACCCTCTGAAAAACCGCTTTTTAGACTTTTCCTTCTCAAAGATCTTAGATCACATGCTGAAATTTGCTTTTTTAAATTCACGTAAGCATAAGCCAGAAAATTGCCCCATCGAATCGAGCGAAAGCGAGATTCAATAGAGTTTGAGCGTAGCGAAAACTAAGGGCAATTTTTTCATGACTGGGTTTTTAATTGTTTTTAATGTTTTTAAATGCTTTTCAGCCTTGTAAAAGCCTTTAATAGCAAGGGTTTCAGACTTAATAAGCACACATCTAGTTACCCATAAGCACACATCTAGTTACCCATAAGCACACATCTAGTTACCCATAAGCACACATCTAGTTACCATTCAAACACATAAAAATATTAGTGTTTAAAATGATGTTTTGTTACCATTCAAACACATAAAAATATTAGTGTTTAAAAACGCATTTAGTTACCTATTATGAAAAAAGATTTAGTTGTAAAAACAAACCGTTTAAATCAAGCCTTCCAGGTTCTTACTCTTGCTGAACTGCATATTGTTCAACTTGCTATTGTCGATGCGCGAGAGACAGGGACTGGATTAAGTACTGACACCCCTTTACGCATTGATGCTAGACGCTATGCAGAGGTATTCAATACAACTAGGCAAAATGGTTATCAGCGTATGAAGGAGGCTGAAGATACTCTTTTCAATCGTAGGTTCAGTTTTTATGACGAGGATGGGAAGCTAGTTAAAAGTCGGTGGATTCAACAAGTTCGTTATCTTGATGATGAAGGGGCAATAGAGCTAGTTTTTACACTAGCTGTAGTTCAAGGGATTAGTCGAATTGATGGTGTTAAAGAGTTTTTTACACAGTACTTACTAAGTCAAACAGCACAATTAAACAGTGTATATTCAGCCAGACTTTATGAACTACTGATTCAATGGAGAAGTACCGGTAAAGTACCAATAATTGATTTAGGGGACTTTAGAGAACAACTTGGAATAGGTATTAATGAATATCAACGTATGCATCATTTCAAAGCTCGTGTACTTGAGCCAGCAATTAAAGAGATCAATGAAAAAACAGATATAAAAGCAGAATATGAGCAACATAAGAAAGGCCGTGTAATTTCAGGCTTTTCATTCAAATTTAAGAAAAAATCACAACCAAAATCTAAAAAGACTTTAGATTTAAAACGTGATCCGAATACACCAGATTTATTTGTCAAAATGACTGATACTCAACGCCACTTGTTTGCAAACAAACTTTCGGAGCTTCCGGAAATGGGTAAATACTCTCATGGCACAGAAAGCTATCAGCAGTTCGCTGTACGTATTGCTGAGATGCTCCAAACTCCAGAGAAATTTAAAGAACTATCCCCTTACCTCCAAAAAGTAGGCTTCAAGGCTACCTAGAATATAGACTTGCTGATTTGTCTATTAGACAGTCTAATAGACAAGACATTTTTACAAGATTAGGCATCGTTTTACATCATGAAAAGCCTTTCAGTTTTAGAATTATCCAAGCTTTACGGCATAAACAGACAAACGATTTACAATCATATAAATAAAGGAATTTTAAGTAAAAATTCTGATAACAAAATTGATTTCTCAGAAGCTATTCGGGTATTTGGGGAACCTGCTAAAAAACCGGATGTAAAAGAACCTGTAAAAATAGACAGTCTAAGTTCGGCAGAAGTTTTACTGCTTAGACAGCAGATAGACATGTTGAAAAATCAGCTTTCGGATGCCAAAGACAGGGAATCCTTCTATCAAAACCAGATTGAAACGATGCAGCGCTTATTGGAAGCCCCAAAAGCCAATATGACTACGTTTACCGATCAGAAATCTAACCAGGATATAGCAACAGATCCTCGGTTAGAGCCAGAGCCAAACTATGACGAATTGACTACTTCTGAAAACAAGGAAATTCTTGTCCCAGAGCATGTTAAGCATGAACCAAGAAAACGTGGTTTATTTGGCCGTGTGCTGAATGCCGTCTTTGATAATGACTGAGCAATAAGGGGAAAGATCATGCCAAAACTGAAAGACATTGCCCTGGGGGTTGTGGTTGCTCCAGTACTGATCCCAATCATGCTGATTGCATCCTATCAGGACAAAAAGGCATTTAAAAAAGAGCTGGAAGAACGCCAAAAAGAACAGAAACAGAAGCAATGACTGTTCAATTAAGCTAATCAAAGTCGTGGAACATTGGTTAAATAGTAGGCGTGGAACAGGTTAAAAAGATAAAAAAGCCCAACCTTGCTAGGATGGGCTTTCAAAACCAATATAAGACATTGATTTACAACAACTTATACAATTGATTTCGCATAAGGTGTATTATGTTAATTTTAGAAAAACTACATGAATGACACTTAAAAAATTCACACTACCAAATCAATACACCGCTTGAGTATGGTTTTTAGAAATACGCCCTAAGAAGCTGTTGTGCCACCTTATCTCCCTGTGCAGTTGCCTTTTTCAACCAATTAGCTGCTTGTTTATCATCTTTAGGGACTCCTTTTCCATCGTGATACATACTTCCAAGAATACGTTGTGCCTCAGCATTACCCTGTTCAGCTGCCTTTTTTATCCAATAAGCTGCTTGTACATAATCTTTCTGAACTCCTTCTCCCTGATAATATAAGGTTCCAAG
>NZ_JAQIHG010000047.1:0-9211 GCF_035916735.1 Acinetobacter minutum | reverse complement strand
ATGGAAAGGATTCATATGCTGCACCTTTAGCTAAAACAGTCTTCAGCTTACCATTCGTGGTTATTTGCAACAGTGCCAAATATAATAATGCGCATTGGTTTATGGATATGAGTATTGTTAGCAATGATTTTAATCATCAAAAATTTTTTGAACAAATTGGAAAATCAAAAGAAACTTTTATTCAGCATTATTCTGATAAATATGATTCTCCTAAATATCCACCTTCATGGATGATTGTTGAGACGCTATCATTTGGGGCATGGTCCAGAGCTTACAGTGAACTTCTAACTGAAGATAAGAAAGATATAGCACGAGATTTCAATGTTCAAAAATCTGATGTAATGGAATCTTGGTTTCACACTCTTACACATTTAAGAAATCTATGTGCTCACCATAGTCGTATTTGGAATAGAAACTTTTATGTTTTTCCTCCCAAAACTTATGATGTAATCGAAAGTCATTTAACTAAAAAAAATACTATTTATAGCCGTTTAGCTGTATTGAGATATATTTCTAATAACGTATCTATTAGTAATGGAATGACTGAACGACTAATGAAACTCTTTGAGAGTTTACCTAAAAATGTAACCTTAGAGAAAATGGGATTTCCTGAAAATTGGAACTCAGATATCTTATGGCGCTAGATAAAGAGAAAGTAATGCATTTATTTAAAATTTTATTATTGATTTTATTAGTAGGATTAACAGAAACTTCATATGCTGAAGTAAGTGTTGATAATAAAAGGAAATTTGGTTCATATTTTAAGCCTGTTAAGGTACATAATCAGGCTGAATTTGATTATATACATTTGCTTCTAAGTTTTATGGGAGCTGAAAAAAGTATAAGGTTATTAGATGAAGCAAAATCTAAGGCCCAAAAAACAATAAAATTAAATGATTTATGTGCAAGTATAGGTTTTGCCTATGCTCACACTGACTTTATTGAACTAAATAAAGGATTTAGTAAGAATGTGCAGTATGATTCTCAAGAGGAAATAAGTGCTCGTGCAAATAGATTTGGATTAACTCCAGATAACTGTGCAATGGTTCGAGATTATATTCGCAAAAATCCAGCTGAATTTATTGAAGCGTATAGTATAGCTAATAACCAAATATGAGCTACAATTAAAGAAATCATTTCGTCCTGATCCTATGCCCAAAATTTATTCAGTTGATTTGCGTGAAAAAGTGATGCTTTTCTATAAAGAAACGCATCATAAATCTAAAACTTGCGAACTATTTAATATCGCTAGAACAACCTTGGATGATTGGATTCTACTTGAACAAAAGACTGGGCAATTGAAGCAACCCAAACCTCACAATGCAGGAAGGCCTTCTGTCATTAAAGATGTTCAAGCATTTAAAAAATTTGTGGAAACAACAAAATTTTCTCAGGCAAAGGATTTAGTTCCCTTATTTGAAAAGCAGTTTGGTTATCCTGTTGGCTATCACGTCATCCTGAAAGCATTACATAAGCTGGGCTGGACACATAAAAAAAGAGTTTTCTCTACAGACAAACCTGCAAAATAGAACGAGCCGTATTTCAGTGGTTCCTGCCACAATGGAAACAGCAATATGGTGAAGAGCATATTTTATATCTTGATGAATCAGGCATAAATAGCAATGAAACCGCTGAGTATGGTTGGTCTGAGAAAGGAAAACGTTGTTATGCATTGAAATCGGGTGGACATGGAACCAGACTGAGTATGATCAGTGCTGTTCGATCAAGTGCAGCTTTCAGATTCATTGCTCCATTGATCTTTCAGGGTTCATGTGATCGCAGCACTTTTACTGGGTGGCTTGAATATTTGCTGAAGAGCTTACCTAAAGATAAAAATGGTCAGCATCAAAAGCACTTACTGATTTTAGATAACGCTTCGATTCACAAAGGTAAAGAAATTGATGAATTGGCTCTCCAATACAATGCTAGGCTCATGTATTTGCCGGCTTATAGTCCAGATCTAAACCCAATTGAAAAAGCATGGTCTGTGCTCAAAAGAAAAGTTAGAGATATTGTCAGCCAACAAGACAAATCGATTCGAGAAGCCTTAGATATGGGATTTAAGTTAATGTAGCTTATAATTTTTAATTGGCTATAAGTAATTTTGGAAATAAAAAAGCCCGATATCCAATCGGGCTTTTTCGTGTTTGGTGCTGGCTAGAGCTGTCGGCACTGCACTGTCGCAAATAGAAATTTAAGTCGATGATGTCCTATTTAAAGAGGAAAGATGAGTAATAATGAGAAAACACAACATATAGTGGTTTTTATTAAAGACAACCACAAGACGACAAAAATTGACGCAGTCCACATACAACAAGTCTGTAGAGTTTGACTTTATATGCCTCTTAATGCTCATAAGAAGCTCGTATTCGGTTTTTTGGTACTATAGGTATGAGATTTGCC
Organism: Acinetobacter minutum; assembly: GCF_035916735.1. NCBI lineage: Bacteria > Pseudomonadati > Pseudomonadota > Gammaproteobacteria > Moraxellales > Moraxellaceae > Acinetobacter > Acinetobacter minutum. Next base: position 6,808 of record NZ_JAQIHG010000047.1, on the reverse strand, counting down.
TTTTTGCTACTAAACGAGCTTAGAACGCAAATAAGCGCGTTCTGGAGCAAATATAACTTGACACTATACTTTTCCAGTGTATTATATACATTGCTGAATTATCTTTTTGAAGACGCAAAAAAGCCATGACATAGAATGCCACAGCTAATTTGACAAAACTTAGAGCTAACTAAGCAAACTTAATTTGGTGGATAAAAGTAGTCAATATGGAAAGCGAACTCCTACATAAGCTGACCGACTTCTTAAATCTAGGTGATAATTGTACAGCCGTTCTGGAGTTCTCACAACTAAAAAAGTGTAACAACGGTTCGTCTGAGTAATGAATAACCAAGAATATGAAGGGACTACTCCACTGTTTTTTCTAAATTGACAAAACTATGGAGATAACTCTTATGTCAACAAGTGTAACTGCTTATTCTTATAAGCTTCCTGAACTTAATTCGTACGCTGCTGAAATCTTGGCAAAGTTACTAAGCGGAGCACATATTACTAATGCTGAAATGATGGAATATTTGGATTGTCCACATGCAGCAGCAGTAATGAGTAAAATCAGAGTGAAGTATGATTGGCAACCATATCTGAAGCAGAAATCTCAAACTGCAGTATCAGGTGTTGGTAAAGCAACATACGAATTTGTGTATTGGTTTGATCCAGTAGACATCATGATCTTGAAAGCTAATGATCTTCGGATTCAGAAGTTTATAGATCACCATCTAAAATCATAAAATAGCCTGGCTTTAATAGAGGGGGTATCTTTCGGGATACCTTTTTCTATTGCATAAACAAAAATAAGAAGAACGATTTATGAATAGCCACTGACTCTTTAGACACCATTTTAAATTGATTGTGAAAGTACCTTCTTACTAATTCCGTTATATTAGATCATACCCTAAAGTTACAATCTGAAAGTTCATGAAATTATGTATCATTTAAATGATTTTTAATCATAAATAACATGTAACTTTAGTATTAAAGATTTATAATTTACGAAATTGTTCATTTTTATCCAATTGGGGCGTGAAAAATTGAAAGGCCAAAAAGTAGGGTATATCCGGGTAAGTTCTGTCGAGCAAAACACTGGACGTCAACTTGAGGGAATTGAAGTCGACCGGATTTTTGTTGACCGTGCTTCAGGTAAAAATACTGACCGACCTAAATTTCAGGAAATGTTGAACTATGTCCGGGAAGGGGACAGGGTGATTGTACATTCCATGGATCGTTTTGCGCGAAGCCTGAAAGATTTGGTCACTGAAGTAGATAAACTGGTCAAACGAGGGATTGCCATCCAGTTTGTAAAAGAAAATATTACTTTTACGGCCGAATCCACCCCGATGGATAATTTGATGCTGCAATTGATGGGTGCTTTTGCACAGTTCGAACGTGAGATAATTTTAGAGCGGCAAAAGGAAGGAATAAAACTCGCCTCTGCTCAGGGGAAGTACAAAGGTCGGGTGCATAAACTAAAGCCTGACCAAGCTGAAGCTTTACGACAAGCATGGAGGGAAGGGAAGTATCCATCAAAAATGGCATTAGGAAAAGCTTTTGGGATTAGTCGTCAGGCGGTATACCGATATTTACAAGTTAGTGAATAGCTTATTGGGATTGGCAACTAAATTTAGTTTAACTTATAAAAATCATGAAACATTGTTCGAATTTTAAGCGTGGAACATAAATAATCAATAAAAAGCCGCTCTGGTACCCTATGCCCCACAACGGCTTGATCTAATATACTGAAATTTAATGATAAATATTAAGTATTTCGTATAAGGTGTATTATGTTATTTTTAGAAAAACTTAACTTAAATAGATAAATCTAATATATTATCTTTCTCACAATTTCATAAATATCAATTATCTAATAAGCTTTAAATCCTCTTGCTAAGTCTGTATGCTGTTTTATCAGAAAGATACTATAGAGGGTAATATGCATAGTTTTTCTGTAAAAGAATTGGATCAGTTGATTGAAAATGATCTAAAGGAAAAGAAAAAATCTAGTAAGTTATTGATTGGATATAAACTATTTAATGATCTAATGAATGACCCTAAATTTTATGCAGAAGTGACAGATTCAGCCCTGAGTGCCACAAAACGAAAATATAAGAACCTCAAGATCAAGATTACGACGGATAAATATCAACTTCATTTTGAATAAAACATAAAAAAGAGAGCTAGCAGCTCTCTTTTTTATGATAGAAGTGTACTCACTAGTACACTTCTATCATATCCATTTTACATAATGGTCATTATGAATAGTTATTACAATTTCATTAATTATCATATAGATATATTTTTTTGACTTCGTATAAGGTGTATTATGTTTATTTTAGAAAAACTAATTGATTCTTGAAAGTAAACAGGCTGGCACTGTTGCAAATAGAGATTTGAGTCGATGATGTTTCCTTTAAAAAGTACTTAGAGACCGAAAACCCTGTTGATTAGACACACTTCACCCTGAGGCTGACCATAATAAAATGACGATGCTTGTCCTTTACGTAGTGCACGCATGACTTCAATACCTTTAATTGTGGCATAAGCAGTCTTCATAGATTTGAATCCTAATGTGGCCCTGATGATCCGCTTTAGCTTGCCATGATCACATTCAATCACGTTATTTTTATACTTAATCTGCCTGTGCTCAAGGTCTGGTGGACATTTACCTTCCCGTTTTAACCGTGATAAAGCACGTCCATATGTGGGTGCTTTATCCGTGTTGATCACTTGTGGAATTTGCCACTTCTTCACATTATTTAAAATTTTTCCAAGAAAACAATATGCTGATTTGGTATTACGTCTAGAAGAAAGATAAAAATCAATGGTATCGCCACGTTGATCGACTGCACGATACAGATAAGACCATCGTCCATTCACTTTTACATAGGTTTCATCAATATGCCACGAGCTCAGATCTGTAGGATTACGCCAATACCAGCGTAACCGTTTTTCCATTTCTGGAGCATAACGCTGAACCCAACGATAAATTGTACTGTGATCCACATTTATGCCTCGTTCAGCGAGCATTTCTTGAAGTTCACGATAGCTGATGCCATATTTACAATACCAACGAACAGCCCAAAGAATGATTTCACCTTGAAAGTGCCGACCGTGGAAGGGATTCATCTGCTGTATCTCGAAATAAATAAGATATTTAGCTTATCATGTCAGCCTATTTGCAACAGTGCCGGATTGCTATCCAATTTGTAAAAGAAAATATTACTTTTACTGCTCAATCCACCCCGATGGATAATTTGATGCTGCAACTGATGGGTGCTTTTGCACAGTTCGAACGTGAAATCATTCTGGAGCGGCAAAAGGAAGGAATAAAACTAGCCTCTGCTCAAGGGAAGTACAAAGGTCGGGTACATAAATTGAAACCTGACCAGGCTGAAGCTTTGCGACAAGAATGGAAGGAAGGGAAGTACCCTTCAAAAATGGCATTAGGCCAGGCATTTGGTATCAGCCGGCAGGCTGTATATCGGTATTTAAAACGAATAGAATAACCATTTAAATTGTTTACTAGATCAGTGGCTATTCCAAGGAATCAAAAATAACAATTGCTCAATCACAGCTTTGTTCCGATTATTGAGAAGATTTTTTACGGTATTTAGCATCAATACCATGTGAACCATGTGAACCATGTACATGGCACTCATCTGTCCAGGATTCCGGATCTTGTTTTGATGCAGCTGATATCTCTGACAAGATTCCACACTGACTGGCTTTCTGAGATTCACAGCAGGTTTCACGGAGGACTTTGAGTTGTTGCTCAAGAATTTTTAGCTCTTTAATACGCGTAGCGACGTGGTTGATATGCTCATCCAGCAAAATATTGACTTGATCACAGAATTCATTAGGTAAATCCTTGAACTTTAATAGCATCCTTATTTCATCCAAGGTCATATCTAAACCGCGACAGTACCGAATAAAGGCTAAACGTTCAACGTGGGTATTACTATAGACACGGTAGTTGCTGTCTGTACGGATTGTTTTAGGCAATAACCCTTTACGTTCATAATACCGGATCGTTTCTACCTGTGTATTTGTGGCTTTAGCTAATTCACCAATTTTCACATTCCCACCTTCAAGATATTGATCTCTTTCAATTGTAGATACTTGACACTGTAGTGGCTACAGGGTTTTTAATGTATCTGACAAGGAGAATATTATGAACTCTACTGGCGAAAAAAAATCTAATACTACAGGCTGCTATAGTTGTGGCAGCAATGATTCAATATCTTTAGATGAGGTTAAACCATCACCTGATTCTACAGCTAGCACATCCCATAGATTCCGGATCGCCAACATGGATTGTGCATCGGAAGAATCTGAAATCAGGCATGCACTGAAAAACATTGAAGGGATTCATAACCTGCAATTTAATCTTGGAGAACGAGAGTTAGCGATTGCCGCTGATTCTGAAGTGTTACCCGTGGTTCTCTCGGAAATACGAAAAGCCGGTTTTAAGCCTGAAGCTATTCATATCGATAACGAAATTTCAGGAGAAACCCATCATCCTGCCCAGAATTTCTGGACGACATGGGGTAAATTGTTTACTGCTTTAGTTCTAGCGTTGTGTGCTGAAGCATTAGCTTTTATGTTGCCAGAAAGTTTGGCTGTTAAGGTTGTTGGTATGACCTTAGCTGTTTTAGCCATCGGATTGTCAGGTTTTTCAGTCTACGGTAAAGGTTTATCTGCGCTTCGTCAGGGGCGTTTAAACATCAATGCGCTGATGACGGTCGCTATTACAGGGGCATTTCTGATTGGGCAATGGCCGGAAGCAGCAATGGTGATGGCTTTGTTCGCTATTGCAGAGGTCATTGAGGCACGGGCAGTAGATCGTGCTCGGAATGCGATTAAAAGTCTGCTGTCTCTTGCTCCAGAACAAGCAGAAATATTACAGCCTGATGGTACATGGCTGAGTACACCAGTGAAGGCTGTAGCAGTCGGGGCTATTGCTCGAATCCGTCCAGGAGAACGTATTCCGTTCGATGGTAGCATTATTGCTGGACACAGTGCAGTTGACCAGTCATCGGTCACAGGCGAAAGCCTGCCTATAGATAAAACTCCAGGTGATGAAGTGTATGCAGGTACGATTAATCAAACGGCTAGTCTGGAAATACAGGTCACTGCACCCGCTTCTGACAGTACATTAACCCGTATTATTCATGCGGTTGAGCAAGCACAGACTTCTCGGGCTCCGACGCAGAGATTTGTCGATCGTTTTGCAGCTATTTATACCCCAGCAGTATTTGTCCTCGCCATTCTTGTGTTTCTGTCGATGCCTTTGTTCACAGATATGAATTGGATGCAGTCACTCTACAAGGCACTGGTATTATTGGTGATCGCCTGTCCGTGTGCATTGGTCATCTCCACACCCGTGACCGTGGTGAGTGGTTTAGCAGCAGGAGCACGTCGAGGGATTTTAATTAAAGGTGGTGTGTACATTGAGGACGCACGCAAGATTAAGGTTGTGGCTTTAGATAAAACTGGAACCATCACTGAAGGAAAGCCAAAACTAGTCGCCTTCGAGCAATTGGATTTGAATACCCCACAAGCAGAAATAGAACGCCTTGCCAAAAGTCTGGCAGCGAGATCGGATCACCCTGTATCCAAAGCAATCGCAGAAGGACTGACGGCAGAGGTGCGCGAGGTGAATGAGTTTCATGCTGTTGCTGGTCGTGGTGTTCAGGGTGTAATTGAGGATCATCCTTATGTGTTGGCTAACCATCGCTGGATCGAAGAACGTGGACAATGCTCTGCTGAACTTGAAGCACGTCTCAAGATTCATGAGGAAGCAGGTCGTACAGTTACAATTATTGCGAATGCGCATCGGGTGATCGCATTGTGTGCTGTCGCTGACACAATCAAGCCTTCATCAGCCCAAGCCGTGAGTGAACTGAAATCATTGGGAATTACACCGGTGATGTTGAGTGGTGATAACGTTGCGACAGCACGAACAGTCGCAGCAGAGGCGGGCATTACGGAAGTCAAAGGTAATCTATTGCCCGAAGATAAATTGCAAGCGATTGCTGAATTACAACAGCGATTTGGCGTGACCGCAATGACAGGTGATGGTATTAATGATGCGCCCGCCTTGGCTAAGGCGGATATTGGCTTTGCAATGGGTGGTGCAGGAACGCATATCGCAATGGAGGCCGCGGATGTGGTAGTCATGAATGACGATCTACGTCGCTTGCCTGAAACAATCCGTCTCTCAAAACGCACCCATACTATATTGTGGCAAAACATTACACTTGCACTAGGCATCAAACTTGTATTTTTGTTGTTAGCTATTTTTGGTAATGCCTCTATGTGGATGGCGGTATTTGCTGATATGGGGGCGAGTTTACTGGTGATTGGCAATGGGTTAAGACTGTTACGTCGATAAACTGGAATTCTTAACTTTTTGAAAGTATTTCTATTGAATGTTCGAGCGATTTTAGATGGATTTAGATAATATTTTTCTAGCTAGCTTCGGGATCGCTCTTATATTTTCTGATAGCACTTTTATTAATAAATTTTCTGAATTAGTAGACCATCCCACCAAAGTTGTGTCTTGAGCTTATAAATTATAAAGAAAATATTACATTCACTGCTCAATCGACCCCGATGGATAATTTGATGCCGCAACTAGCGGATAACGCTGGCTTCATTCAGTATCGAAAAAATTTAGGTTAATCCAATATCAAGAACGTAAATTTCTCATCTATCCATTTGTTGTTGTTGTTATGTTATGTTATTCCTAAGTAGAAATGTCCTACCTTAAAACCAAATAGAAATGTCCTATACCGACATTTCCAAGTCAAGCACA
>NZ_JAQIHG010000046.1:0-9743 GCF_035916735.1 Acinetobacter minutum | reverse complement strand
AATCAACAGGGTTTTCGGTCTCTAAGTACTTTTTAAAGGGAACATCATCGACTCAAATCTCTATTTGCAACAGTGCCTTGGCGCAAGAGTTGGAACTTTGGCTGAGAATAGATATGGTACTGGTTTGCGTGCAATGGCAGCTGAATCAATTAGTTTTGCAGCTGTAGATACTTTTGCCCAATCTTTAATTTATAAGGTAACTGATGGTGCTACTGGCAATAATAATGACACTCCGTCATTTTGATGGTATAGAGGATGATTTGCTGTATCAACTTGCCCAAGATATGGAAACCAATGGTGCTCGAGAAATGCGCTCCACTGTAGAGCAAGGAGGATGTTTCCCCGCAGGGACACGAGTAATGACTGATAAAGGACTAGTCTCTATCCAAGATATTAAGACCGGAGATATGGTACTGTCTAAGCCAGAGAATGGAGAAGGAGAAATTTGCTATAAACCTGTTGTAAGAACTGTTTCTTATGACAATAAAGAAATTTGGGAGTTAAGTTATTTTGAAATTAGTGCAGATACAGATATTTCTAAATTAACAAGAATAAAATTATTACAAATTTCTCGTAAAGGGAAAATGTTTAGTACTATGGCAACACCAAATCATCCATTTTGGGTTAAAGGAGTAGGATGGACAAGGTTAGATGAATTAAAAAATGGGCAAATTATAGAAACTAATGATCCTAAAATACTTGCTTTAGTCTTCATGGTTAATCCGTTACGAAAAACAAGTAAACCTAATGTTGCTGGTAGTTACCATCCACGTAATTTATTTGATGCTGATAAAAAAGGTTTTGAGATTGAAGATGTTGAATATTTTGATTTATTTGAATACTCCGATCTAGGGCTATGTGGGGTACTTGGAGAAAACTCATCTAGTCCATTTATGGTTGATAATCATGAAATTCATGTTTTGAAAGAAAATTTCACATTAAAAGTTTATAATTTTGAAGTTGCAGATCATCACACTTATTTTATTACTAAAAGAGGATTATGGGTTCATAATACTAATTGTGCAGAGGCTACCCCAGACGCTGCACCAAAAGATCTAGTGACTCGTTCAGGTAACGAAATATCTAAAAAAGATACGCTGGCATGATATTAATGTATATGCAAATAAAGCTTCAGTTTATGAGGCTTTTAATGGCATTCAAAATGGTGAGGGTGGAATTGCGATTGTTAAACGTGCCATCGGAAATGATACAGGAAAAAATGGCAATGTATTACCATCAATAGAATTTGATAGAGGTGCACCAAATGCATTATTTGATAAAGGTGTTGGGAATAATGAGCACTATGAATATATTTTAATCGGTGAGCATCCTAATTACAGAAATGCGGACGGCACCGTTAATAACAAGTTCTATAATAGACCTCTTGCGAAAGTCAAAACCACCTCAATCTAAGTTTCATGAGATATCAGAACTTAAACCGTTTTTCAGATTCTGAATTTAAACGCTTGGTTGGCGTACCTCGACCAGTTTTTACCGAAATGGTAGAGGTTTTAGAAAAAGCAGAATCACTCAAAAAGAAATCAGGTCGTCCTCATACTTTAGCTATTATATGAAAGCAATAAAGTGTCATACTATGTTGTGTGTAAGTGTTTTATTTTATTGATATTAAATTTAAATGATATTTATTAAAGTATCATACTATACGCAAAAACTAATCTAAGTATAATTCTATTAAAATAAAAAAGTTTCATACCAATATTTCAATATACTGAAAATAATGAATATATTTTCTTTTTTTGAAAATTGGGATGAAACTTTATTACCAAGTATTATTGTTTATTACTTAGTATTTAACTTTATTACTCAAAAACACAATCAGAATAATTTTCACATGATGCTTTTAGATATAAACAATCTCATGACGTAGCAGTGCTACAACCTGACTGCTCAAACCATTGGATAAATAAAGCCCTTGTAAAAACAAGGGCTTTATTACACAAATATTCAAAAGCTGAATTTTTCCAAACCATCAAAATTTAAATTTCTACCTGGGTAGAAGATGAATAGAGCAATTAAAGCACTTTATTCAGTCAGACTGGGTGGATTGCCACCCCCCGCCAAGTGTTTTATACAGATCCAGTAGATTTTGTGCCTGCGCCAGCTTTCCCTGAACCTGTTTATCTGCAAGCTCATTTGCGGTTAAACGTGCACTAAGTGCACGATCCAGCGTCATTTGGCCATAACGATACAATGTACTGGCATCTTTGGCTTGTTGATTGGCTTTATGCAGTGCCTGTGCCAATAAAAGATTTTGACGACTTAACGCAAATTGAAGCTGATAACTACTGTCTACTTCAGCAAGTGCTTTTAATACAGCATGATCATAATCGGCCAGAGCAGCCTGCAAACGATGATCACTTATTTCAATATTATGATGAATACGTCCGGCTGTAAAAATTGGCAAAGTCATCCCTGCACTCACCAAACCACCATAACCTTTTAAATCTGGTAAATCGCTATCCAGACTCAATTGCCCGGTTTGCCAAAAAAACTGCATATTAAAACGCGGTAATAAATCTGCCTGTGCACTGGCCCGTTTGGCACTATATGCTTGTACCACCGCCTGTTTGGCCTGTATATCTGGACGGCGATTCAGGATTTGCAACGGCCGCTGTCCTTGCGGGGGGGCTGGAATATGCTGCAAGATATTTTGTGGGCTTGCTGCGAGTTTAAATCCTTGTGGCACTTGGCCGGTCAATACCGCGATATTACGCTGATACGCATCGGCCTGTGCCTGTAGAGTGGCTAATTGTGCTTGTACTGCTGTAAGTTTGGCATCTACATCTTTAACATCATAATCGGTAATCTGGCCAGCTCTAAATCTCCCCTGAGCATACCGTTTTAACTGCTGTAACGTCGCAACCGTATGATCACCAATTTTGATGCGTTGCTGTAAACTGCGAACGGTAAAGTAATTCTGGGCAATATCACTAGCAACCAGCATTTGAGCGCCATACCATTGCTGCATGGTCGCCAGACTGGCATATCGGGCAGCATCTACATCACTTTTTTTCTGTCCAAAAATATCGAGTTCCCAGCTCGCAATAAAGCCCATGTGCTGCGCATGTCCACTAAAATTGAAATTATCATCGCCCAGTGATGACCCGAGTTGAGATAAAACGTTTTTCACATCTGAATTTAACGGATTGTCTAGCTGGAATTGATGAGCACTAACCCCTGCATTGGCCCCTAAGGCGGGCTTGAGGTCGGCTTCTGCTAATTGTGTGGTAGAACGTGCAGCCTGTAAATTTTCCAGTGCTACCTTTAACTCGTGATTGGTTGTCAGTCCCTGTTCAATCAATCGGTTTAGCACAGGATCATTCCAGTTTTGCCACCATTGTGCAATTTCTGCCGATCCTTTTGCCATATCGGTCTGATCAAATTGTAAAGGCAGCATAACCTGGGACTCTACTTGGACTTGATCTTTGGCACAGCCACTTAAAATTAACCCCGTTAACAAACTCACATACAGCCATTTATTCATTTTTATCCCCCTGGTTTAACCTTGCCGTGCCAACATATGACGAAAACGCCCAAGTGCCAATGCCAGAAATACAATCCCCATCAGCATCATAATCAGTAATTTATCCCACACACTATCAATACCGGCATTCCGGAATAAAACAAACTGTCCGAACTGAACATATTGTGTGACGGGTGAAATCTGCGTCAACCATTGCATGACTTCAGGCATACTTTCCAGTGGCGACTCCGAACCGGACAATAACCGTGTGACCACATATACCGGCAAACATAGCAAGCCAAATTGTGGCATTGTGGGAGCAAGCGTTGCCAACCAGATTCCCAGTGCCGATACCGAAAACAAATAAATCACTGTTCCCAAGGTAAATAAAGTCACAGAACCATTAATGGGTACCTGCAACCAGTGATTTACGACAAGCCATAAGGACAGTAAAGCAGCTACGGTAATCACCAATCCATTGGTCAGAATTTTGGCCATAGCAATTTCACTGGCAGAAACTGGCATCACCAATAAATGCTCAATGGTTCCATGTTCACGCTCGCGGATAATTGCCGCACCAACCAGCACCATGGCCAGCAGGGTAATATTGGCAATAATCTGCACAACACTGAGATACCAATGTGATTCGCCATTCGGGTTATACATGACATTCAGGACAGGCTTCACCGGGAGTAAACTTTCTGAAGAAGGCTGTTTTAAAAATTGACTGACTTGCTGTGAAATGATTTGTTGAAGATAGACTAGACCAATACCGGCCTGTGTAACTGAGGTTGCATCCGCCAAAACCTGAATTTCAGGGGCACGACCTGCGACCACATCTTTTTCAAAATTGGCAGGAATGTCAATCACAAAAACATATCCGCCCTGATTCATCTGCTGGTCGATATTTTCCCGTTGTTCCAGTACTGGCGTTTTAAAATATGGCTGCTGTAAGGCATCCCGTATTTGATACGATAACTGCGAATGGTCGGCATCGAGAATGGCAATTGATGAATGACGGACTTCCGTGGTAATTCCTGTAGAAACCGTATAAACAGCCACCGAAAGGACCACCACAATCAAGACCATTAACGTATAATCACCTAGCAAACTGCGCAGTTCTTTCCGGCTTAAAAACCAGACATTTTTCATCCATTGCCACATGCTATTGCTCCTGTTTCTTTAAGAACAAACCTGCCAGCAATACATATAGGATGCAAAATAGCGTCAACATTACATAATATTGGACAAAATCCTGAAAACCCAAACCCTTGGTAAAACTCCCCAGACTGATCAATTGATACCATGCAGTTGGAAATCCCCAACCGATCCAATAATTTACGCCCGTTAATGTAGATAATGGATAAAGTAACCCTGAAAAATTCAATGCGGGAATTAAGGTAAAAATCGCCGATGCAAAAATCGCCGCAACCTGCGTTTTGACCAGACTCGAAATCAATAAACCAAAAGCTGTCGCGGCACAAACCAGTAAGAGTGCCCCTAATGTCATGGCCCAGAAACTTCCTGAAACAGGGACATCCAGCACCACAACGGCAAGCCAGACCAGACTGAAATAACTGCACATCGCCAAAGCGATATAAGGTAACTGTTTACCAATTAAAAACTGTCGGACTGATGCCGGAGACGTATACAAGTTGGTAATTGAGCCGATTTCCCGCTCTCGCACCACACCGAGGGCGGTCATCATGGCGGGAATCAACATCATCGCCATCATGATCATTCCAGGTGTAAAAGCATAAATACTTTTGAAATCCTGATTATAGACAAATCTTGGCTGTATCGAGACCGCAGATTTGACCTCTATCGGCAGCCCCATGGCCGTTATTTTATCTGTCCCGTAATTACTCATCATGCCAAGAATAAAACCCTTAATATTTTCCGCAGTAAATGGCATGGAACCATCTACATAGAAGCCGACTTCCGGTTTATTTCCACGCATCAGATCTCGACCAAAATCAGGTGGAATATCAATCACCAACCTGGCTGTAGATGTTCTTAACACAGGATCAATTTCAGCCTCGGAACCAATATATTTTTCCAGCGTAAAATATCGCGAAGCCGTAAAATATTCCGTTAAGGCCCGACTTTCCACACTTTGATCACGATCCAGAATTGCGAGTTTGACATTTTTAACATCAAAAGAAACGCTATAGGATGCTGTCATCATGAGAATGATCGGGCCAAGAATCGCAAAAAACATTCGAATCGGATCACGCCATAACTCTTTGCCTTCCCTGACAGCAAATGTCCAGACCATGGCAAACCAGGCCATTAATCTATAAAAAAGTGTCTGGTTCTGGCGGGCTTCACTTCTTAAACTCTCTTGCTCTTGATCGGTGTGATGCTGAACAGGGTGTTCAGCTTCACCTGATGCTTGCTCCAGATAAATAATAAATGCCTGCTCGAGTTCATCTGTGTGTTGCGCCTGACACAATGCCTGCGGTGTCCCTACTGCCAGAACCCGTCCACGGTGCATAAATGAAATACGGTCACAACGTTCAGCTTCATTCATAAAATGCGTCGAAACAAATATCGTAATACGATCCTGTCGCGATAATTTTATGAGATGCTGCCAGAACATATCTCGTGCAGCTGGATCGACGCCAGAAGTAGGCTCATCCAGAATCAATACTTCCGGATGATGTAAACATGCTGCTGCTAACTGTAAGCGTTGCCGAATACCTAAAGGCAAAGCGGCGGGCTGAGTATCGGCTTCTTTTTGCAGATCAAACTGCTGCAATGCACTTTGCACTGCATTTTTAGCATCATTCCCTGTGAGCCTGTACAATTTTGCATGTAGTTCCAGATTCTGACGTACCGTTAATTCTTCATATAATGAAAATGCCTGTGACATATAACCCACTTTCATTCGGGTTGCCATGTCTCCTGCATTAATTTCTTTTCCTAGCAGTTTTGCCGTGCCTGAACTGATATCCAGCAAGCCTGTTAGCATTTTCATGGTGGTGGATTTGCCACATCCATTTGAGCCTAAAAAACCAAAAATTTCACCGCGTGCAATCGTAACGTTAACATGATCTACTGCAATAAAATCACCAAATTGCCTGGTCAAATCATGTGCTTCAATTGCCGGAGGAGAATCTGGATCTGCAACAAATGGCGTCACGTGTAACACGCCCGTTCCACGTTTATTTTCTGGCAGCAGCTTCACATAAGCTTCTTCGAGTGTTTGACTCTGGGTCTGCTGTAACACTTCCTGCGTTGTTGCATTGGCAATTAACTGTCCATCATCCATCGCCAATAAATATTCAAAGCGTTGCGCTTCGTCAATGTAAGCGGTTGAAACAATCACCGTCATTTCCGTATTTTCAGCGCGTAAATCATCAACCAGATTCCAGAATTGCCGTCTTGATAAAGGATCAACACCTGTCGTCGGCTCATCTAGAATTAATAATTGCGGATTATGGACTAAAGCACAGCATAAACTCAGCTTTTGTTTCATGCCGCCAGATAATTTACCAGCCGGACGATTCACAAAAGGATCTAATCCTGTTGCCTGTAATAATCGCTGGATTCGCTGTTTTCGGGCACGGGTATCCAAACCAAAAAGGCTCGCATGAAAATCTACATTTTCATAGACAGACAATGTGGGATATAAATTGTGCCCCAAACCTTGGGGCATAAAAGCGATACGCTGTGACAAATGTTTCTGGATTTTTTTTTGTGAAATATCCTGATCAAAAATCAAAACCTGCCCGCTTTGGATCACCTTCACCCCGGCAATAAGGGATAATAATGTTGATTTTCCAACACCATCAGGTCCAATCAACCCGACTGTAACAGATTTGGGAATCGACAGATGAATATTATTTAATGCTCGAACCTGCCCATAAGTATGAGAAACGCCCTGTAACGATACAGCAGTTACAGTGTTTTCTTGCTGTTTTACATCCGTCATGGCGAACTGCCTATTCAATTTTATTGTGTTCTGGCGTTTTGCTGTAATTGCGGTAATTTGGCCTGCCATTGTACTGGCCATGCCTCTTGTGGATTGGTACGGACATAACCATTACCAGTTAAGCCACCTTTTAACACCCCTTGATACTGCAAGCTAATTTGTTGGGGAATACGCAATTTTACCTTATACATAAGTTTTTCGCGTTCATTGGCTGTTTCCACATATTTAGGGGTAAATTGTGTATTGCTGGCAATAAATGTAATTTTTGCAGGCCAAACTGCATCAATCCCGTCAAGCACAACTATGGCATCATCACCCAGCTTTAATTTTCCAACGGTATCTGTAGGAAGAAAAATTGATAAAGTCACATCACTAGGATCAAGTAAAGTGATGACTTTACTGCCAGGCCCAACAACATTGCCCAGTTCCGCAATACGATACTCTACCCGACCAGTCTGTGGTGCGCGGATGAACATATCCTTATTGGCCGAAGATGCGATATTCATTTGTGCCTGAGCCTGATTAACCGCAGCAATTGCTGACTCCCGTGCTGCCTGGGTTGCTTTAACCGCAGCTGCCTCGCCATCCCGTGCTGCTTGACGGCGTTGCACTTCTACCACAGAAATCAAATCCTCCTTTTTCAGCTGTAGCGCATTATCCAGCTCGAGTTGTGCAACCTTTAACTGCTGTTGTCTTGCTGCAATCTCAGCTTCGGCCTGATGTACTGCTTCTTCTGCACGCTGTTTACTGGCTTGTGCACCTTCAACCAAACTGTGACTTTGCTCAGCTGACAAAACCACTAATACTTCATCTTTTTTAACCAGATCACCTTCTTGTACCTTAATATCAATCACCCGGCCTGGATACAAAGAGGCGACATCAAGTCGCTGTAGTTCCAATCGCCCATTACTCCCCTCAAAACCCGAAGGTAATTTTTTCAAACTTTGCATATTGACCCATACAGCCCCCCCGATAAGTACACACACAATTACAGCAATAATGAGCCATTTTTTTTGCATTGGCTTTATTCCTTATCAAATACAGACATAAAGGCATATTATAATGGTTCGGTTACACAAACCAGTCCATCAAAACTTATTCAGTAATATTATTTCCAGATGAATAAGCAGGCTTGAATGATATTCACCTTATTTTCCTTATATTATTCATTTTTTGGATAACAAGACTTTTAATAATCCGAGTTACTGTTTTTTGAATGAATTGCCAATTTTATATATGAAAGCAATAAAGTGTCATACTATGTTGTGTGTAAGTGTTTTATTTTATTGATATTAAATTTAAATGATATTTATTAAAGTATCATACTATACGCAAAAACTAATCTAAGTATAATTCTATTAAAATAAAAAAGTTTCATACCAATATTTCAATATACTGAAAATAATGAATATATTTTCTTTTTTTGAAAATTGGGATGAAACTTTATTACCAAGTATTATTGTTTATTACTTAGTATTTAACTTTATTACTCAAAAACAGATTCTACAAGCGGACATTTCTATTTAGGGTTTACATAGAGTCTCTAGCTCTCGTTTTTTTGTTTTAAAACTGCTAAAATTTTTATACGCCATTGACGTATCCAAATCTATGTTATTCATTGAAACCAGTATCTTTACCAAGCAAATCAAAGAGCTTGTGAGTGATGAAGAGTATCGTCAGCTCCAGCAAGATCTCCTGATACAGCCTGATAAGGGTGACTTAATCAAGAATGGTGGAGGAATTCGTAAAGTACGTTGTGCTCAAGGCAATAAAGGAAAAAGTGGTGGTATCCGCGTGATCTATTATTGGGTCACAGAAGATGATCAGATCTTTTTTCTGGTGGCTTATCCAAAGTCTGTGAAAGATAATCTGACAGATAAAGAAACCTCGATCCTGCGTCAATTAGTAAAGGAGCAATTTCATGGATAACAACTTATTTGATGATCTGGTTGCTTCAATCAAAGAAGCTGGGGCCATCAAACGTAATGAGATAAAGGCAAGTCGAGTCACAGAGCTTGAACTGCCAGATATTAAGGAAGTACGTGAAAAAACAGGCTTAACCCAAGCTGAATTTGCTGCACGTTTGCATATCAGCGCGAGAACCCTGCAAAACTGGGAACAAGGCCGGCGTTATCCGACTGGCCCTGCAGCGACGTTAATCCGTATTCTGGATGCTCACCCGGGTCTGATTTAAGTTAAATAGACGAGAAATGAAAAAACCCTGGCATCCTGCCAGGGTTTTTCGGGCACTGTTGCAAATAGAGATTTGAGTCGATGATGTTCCCTTTAAAAAGTACTTAGAGACCGAAAACCCTGTTGATT
>NZ_JAQIHG010000045.1:0-10516 GCF_035916735.1 Acinetobacter minutum | reverse complement strand
ACTATGATAAAATTAACCCATTAGGTCAGGTGGCCTAACTTAAATAAAAAGTCTCCGACAAACCCGGTACGGTTCATATGTGCTGATTTTTCCGAATAAAAGCGCACCTCATTTGGACTTGCTTGCGCAGTACACCGTAGCTTTTTTAATATTTCTCTTTTTTTCGGTAAATCTTTGGCGACAATTCACCCAATTAACTCGAACTTAAGAAAACAAGTCTACAATCGTTGTTGATTAGTAATTTAAGGTTATAGCCCATGAGTAAGCTATACGGTTATCTATCTCATTATAAAAAGCTTTTTATATTTATTTTTTTTCTGTTTATTGTCATTCTAATTTGGTTTGCAATTAGATTTTTTGCTCCAGAAACAAAATCTGTTGAGCAAACTGCAGCAGGCACTGAACAGTCAACGAATCAATTAGCTATAAGCACAAAACAGCAACAACAGGCTGGTATCAACACTCAAGTGCTTACACCTGCTACAAAAGATATTTCATCTTCAATTAGTCTACAGGGACAAGCACAATGGGCACCGCAAAGCAAAATTATGGTGACCAGTCCTATATCAGGTGTGATCCAGCAAATTTTTGTGCAGCCCTTGGCTGACATTGCACAATCAAAAAAAATAGTTGCGATCCATAGTCCGGATGTAGTTCAAATCCAAAATGAAATTTTACAATTACGCTCGCAGAAACAGCTTTATTCGCAGAACTTAGCCCGTGAAAGACAACTTTTTGCAGAAGGCATCATTGCTGAAAAAAGAGTTCAGGAAGCGCGTAACCAATTACAGCAGGTAAATATTCAACTTGAAGCGAAACAACGAATGCTGCAGTTCATGGGAGGCAGTTCAGCTTCTGGGTTAAATCCGGTTGTTTATGTAAATAGTCCAGCGCAAGGGCTGATAGAAGCACTGAATGTTACTGCAGGACAGCGTGTTGAAATTGGTAGTGTGATTGGGCAAATCATTAATCGTAAGATTCCCCTCATCTTGACGTTACAAACACCGATTAAGAACGTTGCACGTATTCATACTGGAGATACTGTTTCCGTAGAGGGGTGTCAAATAAAAGGCCGTGTAGTGAAAATTGCACCAATGCTGAATGGTAACACTCAAACGCATGAAGTGATGGTGCAGATGGATGCAACAGATCCATGCTTGAATGTGAATCAATACATTAAAGCGCAGATCCAGAGCAGCATGCAAGCCAATCAGTCTATCTGGTCTGTTCCGAGCAGTGCGATCATGCTCAGAGGTGGAACCAGCTATATCTTTGTTAAACAAGGTACCGGTTTAGGTTTTACAGCTGTTCCTGTAGATGTTGTTTCTAGCAGTGCACAGATCACCCATATTACAGGGTCAACTTTAAAGACAGGTCTGGAAGTTGCTGTGACTGGTGTTGAGCGATTAAAAGCTATTCTCTCAGGGTTTGGAGCAGAACAGGCTCCAACAAATAACAGTGCAACAACCAAATAAGGAAAGATTATGCTAGATCGTTTAATTTCCTTTGCACTGGCCCAGCGCATACTGACTTTATTGCTGGCTACTGTACTGTGTATTGCTGGTTATTTAGCTTTTACCAAGCTACCCATTGATGCTTTTCCAGATGTATCCAGTACTCAAGTACAGATCGTGATTAAATCACCCGGTATGACACCAGAAGAAGTTGAAAGTCGTATTGTGGTACCGATCGAACAGGAACTTCTTGGTATCCCAAACCAGAAGATGCTGCGTTCACAATCTAAATATGCTATTGCAGTAATTAATTTAGACTTTCAAGAGGGTACAGATCCGTATTGGGCACGTCAGCAAGTTGGTGAGCGCTTAAGTGGAGTTATGTCGCAATTACCCGACAGTGCAACCGGTGGGATCGCACCTATGACCACTCCATTAGGGGAGGCATTTATGTTTACCCTACATGGTCCATTAAGTGAGATGGAAAAACGGACTTTGTTGGATCGAGTTATCCGCCCACAATTACGTAAGATTGAGGGAGTAGCAGATGTCAATGCTTTAGGTGGTTTTGTTCGGACTTTTGAAGTTACGCCTAATCTTGCTGCACTTGTTGCACGGGGGGTGACCTTGGATCAAGTTAAACAAGCGATCGAGCTCAATAACACCAGTGACGGTGCTGGCCGCCTCACTGAAAATGGTGAATCTCTACTGATCCGTAGTGATAGTCGTGTCGAGAATTTAGAACAACTCGGCAGTATTATTGTGTCCAATAATAACGGTGTGCTGGTTACAGTGAAGGATGTGGCTGATGTCCACGTCGGTGCATTGTCACGTTATGGGGCCGTCACAGAAAATGGCCAAGGTGAAGCAGTTGAAGGCATTATTCTGACCTTAAAAGGTGCGAATGCACGTCAAGTTGTGCAAAGTGTGAGAGCACAAATTGATGAAATTCAGAAAACTTTACCTGAGGGTATCACGATTGAACCTTTCTATGATCGTGGTGATTTAGTTAACCGTGCGATACAGACCGTCAGTAAATCCCTATTTGAAGCGATCGTTCTTGTACTGATCTTACTTTTACTATTTTTGGGTAATTTACGCTCTGCGCTTGTTGTGGCAGTAATTTTACCCTTATCTGCCTTAACAACATTCTTGTTGATGTCCAAGTTTGGTCTCAGTGCCAATCTGATGTCTTTAGGTGGTTTATCCATTGCGATTGGTTTACTCGTTGATGCAGCCGTAGTTATCGTGGAAAACATAGAAATGCAATTGGCTGAAGCTTCGGAAGCTGAAAATAAGTCTTTCTTACCACCATTGCATATTATTTTTAGGGCCGTTTCTGAAGTTGCAGTGCCTGTCACAGCGGGTATGGTCATTATCATGCTGGTTTTTATTCCGCTGATGACACTAGAAGGCTTGGAAGGTAAGTTATTCTCTCCAGTCGCGCTAACGATTGTATTCGCGCTATCTAGCTCCTTGTTGTTATCACTTACAGTGATTCCAGTGTTGTGTTCGTTCTTTCTCAAATCAGGTTCACATCACACGCCTTATGTGGTACGCAAACTGGAGGCTGGATATACGAAGATTTTGGATCTTAGTTTATCTAATCCAAAAAAAACTTACGCCTTGGCGGGTATATCTCTTTTACTTGCTGCGGCGATTTTTCCATTTATTGGTAAATCCTTTATGCCGACAATGGATGAAGGTGATGCGATTTTGCAGTTGGAAAAAATGCCTTCTATCAGTTTGCAAAATTCGATTCAATTGGATCTGGATGTACAAAAAAGAATCCTTGAACAGGTGCCTGATGTCGCCCGTGTCGTGGCTCGTACAGGATCAGATGAACTTGGTCTAGACCCGATGGGACTGAATGAAACAGATACTTTCTTGGTACTCAAACCAGCCAAAGAGTGGAAAGCTGAAAGCAAAGAAGCCATTTTGGAGCAAGTCAGAAAAGTTTTGGCTGATGTGCCCGGCGTTAATTTAACCTTTACACAGCCCATTGAAATGCGTACCTCTGAAATGCTCTCTGGAGTTAGGGGTGATTTGGCTGTAAAGGTTTACGGCACAGATCTGGACAAATTAAATGCCTTATCGAAAGAAATTGCAGGTGTTTTACAAAGTATTCCTGGCAGTCAAGATGTCATGACCTTGGAAAACTCGGGTGTGCAATATCAGGAAGTCCGTATTAATCGTGATATGGCACTGCGTAATAATCTGGATAGCCAAACCATTCAAGCCAATCTGAAAATGTTGGTAGAAGGACAACAGGTTGGTTCCATTATTGAAAATGGTAAAGCAGTTCCTTTAATGATGAAAGGTGATCCGATCTTGTCACAATCTACGGAAGATTTTTCCTCGATTACTTTACCTACAGCCAATGGTGGTGCAGTGGCAGTCGCATCTTTGGCACAGCTTATCAAAACTGAAGGTGCAGTAAAAATCGAACGGGAAAATGCTTCTCGCATGTCTGTGGTTAGATCAAATGTACGTGGTCGTGATTTAGTTGGTTTTGTGGATGAAGCGAAACAACTGGTTGCAGCAAAAGTAAAATTACCACCAGGGTATTATTTGAAATGGGGTGGCCAATTTGAAAACCAGCAACGTGCTGCTGCTCGCCTGATGCTGGTGATTCCTGCTTCATTGGCTATGATCTTCTTCCTGCTCTTTACGACGCTAGGATCTGTACGGCAAAGCATTTTGGTCTTTGTCAATATTCCATTTGCTCTGGTGGGTGGGATCGTTGCACTCGCGCTTACTGGAGAATATCTATCTGTTCCTGCATCTGTTGGTTTTATTGCCTTGATGGGCATCGCAGTGTTGAATGGCTTAGTGATGATTGGCTATTTTAATCAATTGTTGGCACGAGGAATGTCGATTCAGGATGTTGTACGTTATGGTGCATTGCGTCGTTTACGTCCAGTCATGATGACCGCTTCGATCGCAGCTCTTGGTTTGATACCGTTGTTGCTTACTACGGGACCAGGCTCAGAAATACAACGTCCGTTAGCGATTGTGGTTATTGGTGGACTGATCACTTGCACAATGCTCACACTCATTCTGTTACCTAATCTGTTTAAGCAATTTGGAATTGAGGGACGACGTCATGCCTGAAATGTGCCAGCTTTCAATTAATGTGCCTAAATCCATTACCCAAGAATTGATGAGCCATTTATTACTGATACCAGACGTAATCTCTGGGTGTACAACTGTGCATTCTCTCGGTTTTGGACGACGCCAACACTATCGTAACTTACAAGAACAGATTCGTGGTGCAACGGAACGCAATCTCGTTATCATCATTTTATCGGTAAAACATATCGATACTGTGATCGCGCATATCAATCAGCAATTTAATGGTACGGAACTATTTTATTGGGCGATTCCACTTTTGACCCATGGTTATTTAGCAAATGGAGAATATTCCGCATGAAAAAAATATCAGCCCATTTGTTTTATGGCATTTTAGGTATTTTGCTATCTAATTCGGCTTTTGCGAATATTGACTACACAGGAATAGAACAGGCTTTGCCAAAAACAATAGAAGTGGAAACTAGTTTAAAACAACATCCATTTATTTTAACCGCGCTCTCAGAAAAGGATTATGCAACTGCTTATCACCAACAACTCAAAATAGGCGAGCACCCTTGGACCTTTAAAACGGGTATGCAGTTACGACGCAGTGATGTGGGTAATACAGAATCTTCCAGTAATTCCTACGAACCTAATATTGGAATCGAAAAACAACTTCGTCTGCCAAATAAAGTCAGGTTAGATCGTGACATTGGTGAGCGTGCCTTAACTATAGCCGATTTGAAATATGGGGATGCCTGGCATGAAGCGAGTAAAGAATTACTGTCGAACTGGTTTGCCTATTTACGTACCCTAACACGAGTATCTAGAACACAGGAACATTTGGATATCCTGCAAAATCAGCTCAATGTGTTAGATAAACGTGTACAAGCAGGTGATGCTGCACGTTTAGAATTTATGTTGCTCAACAATGAGTTGTTGCAATTGAAAGAAGAATTGGTTCAATTACAAACAGAACTGAAACAGAGTAAGCAAAGTCTAGCCCGTTATTTTCAAGGTGCAATCCCAAGTCATTTTTCAACTCAAAATATCCAACCACAGCCCATTCCATATCGCTATCAAGAATGGATTGAAACAGTCTTAAAAGAAAACCATGAACTTGAACTGGCTCAAAAACAGGCTCAACAGCAGCATACGTTGGCTCAAAGACAGTTTGCTAATAAGATACCCAACCCGACCATTGGTTTGGGTTACAGCCGAGAGCAGAGTGGGGATGAGAACCTGATCAGTTTTTCAGTCTCTATTCCTTTAGCCGGTAGTCAAGTACGTGCTGCAACCAACATGGCCCAAGCAGAAGCACGCAAGGCGGATATTGAGGTGGAAAAAATCAAATCACGACTAGAGAATGACACCAAGATCATTTATTCCTATCTCCAGGATGCTCAAGCCCGAATTTCTCAGTCTCAACAGATTACTGCAGCGTTAGCTAGCCAGGATCAGATGATGAATAAAGCCTACAAATTGGGAGAAATTACGCTCAACGAATGGCTTTTACATTCACGTCAGTGGATTGATGGTAAAACACGGTTAGATCAGGCTAAGATCGACTATGCACAAAATTATGCATTGTTATTATTGAACAGTCACTTACTATGGCCTGCACACGAAGAACGCTAAGCCTATTTTTGATAAGACAGTTAAAGTGAAGTAAAAATGCGAATACTACTCGTAGAAGATGATTTGTTACTTGCTAAGGCAACGGCTTTAGGCCTGGACCAAGCCAATTTTGTTGTGGATATCGCTGGAAATGCTCAAGTAGCAGAGCACTTTTTATCAGTGTATTCCTATCACATTGTGTTATTGGATTTAGGATTACCGGATAAAAGCGGTTTAGAAATTCTCAAATATATTAGGTCAAAGAATTCAAATATCGGAATTTTAATCTTGACCGCACAAGATCGTGTTCAGGATCGTATTTCAGGATTAAAGGCAGGAGCAGATGACTTTATTACCAAGCCTTATGATCTGGATGAAGTCATTGCTCGTATTCAGGCGATTGTTCGAAGAATGTCAGGCAGCGTAAGTGATATTTTTGAATTTCGAAATATAGTGATCAATAAATCTACACAACAGGTTTCTGTGAATAATATCCCGATAGATCTGTCACAGAAAGAATATGATCTTTTACAACTTTTGATGGTTAATCAGGGACGTATCGTTACTAAACGTATGCTTGAAGATTCCATATATACAAATGATGATGTGAACAGTAATGTACTTCAGGTACATATCCATAATCTTAGACGTAAACTGGGTAAAGATATTGTTAGAACTATCAAGGGATTAGGTTATATTGTGGATAATAATCAGTAATGCCTAGAACATTGAAGAGTTATTCGCTAACTCGCCGCTTATCATTCATTATTATTGTCACCACAATTTGCTTGTGGGCTGTAAGTTTAATTTGTACTTATTGGGAAATTGAGCGTGCTACCAACAAGATCTTTGATGAATCTTTGGCAGAAACAGGACATGCATTATTATCTACAACTGTAAATAGCATTGAGGTGGCTGGGACTAAACAAACCTTTTTGGAAACAGCACAAAGTGAACACTACAGCCAGATTATTTTTCAGCTTTGGCATAAGGATGGGCATTTAATTTATCGTTCCGTTGGTGTGGGTACGGAACCTTTCCTGAATCAAACAGGATTTGGTTGGATAAAGCTAGATGGGAAATTTTATCGAACTTATTCTGTTTGGGATCAGACACATACTGTTGAAGTACAGATTGCACAAATATGGCAACTGAACAAGCTTATTCAAAGTTCAACGATTATCTTCCTGTTTATCCTGTCTTTTATCTTCCTTCCATTACTTAGTTGGTTGATTTACAGAATCATCAAATTAAATCTCACTTCAGTGCAAGAGATCAGTCAGCATTTAGAAAAGCGTTCAATTGATAATTTATATCCATTACACCAACCTGTTCCAAAAGAAATAGAGCCAATGGTGAGGTCTTTAAACACATTACTTGAGGAAATTTCTGAAAGTATAGAGCGAGAAAAACGTTTTACATCAAACGCTGCACATGAATTAAGGACACCTCTAGCGTCGATCAGGGTTCATGCTCAAGTTCTAAAAAATGCACGTTCTAAAGAAGAAGTTGACAATGCCGTTACCGATATTATTTCTGGTGTTGATCGAGCTTCTCGGATGATATCCCAATTATTAACTTTGGCTAGGCTTGCTCCAAACCAGGTTCAGGATAAAATACAGCTTGATTTGGTTGATGTGATTAATAGCACGATATCAAGCATGCTATTTAAAATCCAAAAGTCGGGTGTACAGCTTGAATGCGAATTAGCATCGGCTCCGATTGAAGGACAACCTGACCAGCTTGAGATTATGCTTAGAAATCTAATTGACAATGCAATTCTTTATCGACGAAAAGACGTTGTATCAATAATTAAAATTGAATGTGGTGTAAGCAAAGGTAAAAGCTATGTCAAGGTTGAAGATAATGGTATCGGTATTCCTACGGAAAAAATCCCATTTGTTTTTCAACGATTCTATCGAGTCGATACAATATCTGAGGCTATTGGCAGCGGTTTAGGCTTATCGATTGTAAAACAAATTGTTGAACTCAATCATGGAGAAATAGAGATATATCCTTCAAGTTACCATCATGGTTGTACCTTCATCGTTAAATTTGATACATTTTCTTTACTATAATCTAATTAAAACGGACACTTCTTAGAGTATAAATATCAGTCGAAAGGTGTGATCCTAGACAGTATTGTGGACAGTCGATCCCTCTAAATTCTTGAAATATTTCTGTTCAAAGGCTTCTGGGCTTAACCAACCATTTGCAGAATGCCTTCTGACCCGATTGTAGTAAATCTCAATATAGTCAAACAAGACAGCATTTGCCTCTTTTCGAGTAGCAAATACACTGCCATGTATCACATGACCTTTCAATGTATGAAAGAAGCTTTCGGTCACTGCATGGCTTTGTTGCACAAACCTATCTGTAAAGGCTTTTTCAGCGATATAATTTTCAAATGAAGAAGCCTACACACAAAATCTACCGCACAACCAATTGGCCCGCATATAACCGAGCACTCATGAGTCGCGGAAATATTGCCATTTGGTTTGATCCTGCTACGCAATGGTATGCTCCATCAAAAGGCAAACAAGGGCGAAATCAAACCTACTCCGAGGCAGCTATCCAATGCTGCTTAATGATTAAATCCTTATTCCGTCTATCTTTACGTATGGTCACTGGCTTTGTGCAAAGTCTGATTAAACTTTGCGGATTAAATTGGACCGCACCAGATTACAGTACGCTTTGTAGAAGACAAAAGCATATTGATATTGCAATCAGCTACCAAAAAAGTAGCGATGGGCTGCATCTACTCGTAGACTCTACAGGGATGAAGTTTCTAGGTGAGGGCGAATGGAAACGCAAGAAACATGGAGCTGAATATCGTCGCCAATGGCGTAAACTACATATTGGTATAGATGCCAAAACCCTACAAATACGCGCTATTCAGCTCACAACCAATAATGTCTGTGATTCACAGGTGCTTGGTGATTTACTTAATCAGATTCCACAAGATGAGCAGATTGACTCTGTTTATACCGATGGAGCTTATGACACCAAGCAATGCCGTCAGGTCATTGCAGATCGGCAAGCACATGCGGTGATTCCACCTAGAAAAAATGCGAAACCATGGAAAGATACAAAGAGTAGCTCGCTAGAGCGAAATGAATTACTTCGAACAATTAAACGTTTAGGTAGGACACTATGGAAAAAATGGTCAGGCTATCATCGCCGAAGTTTGGTTGAGACTAAAATGCACTGCATCAAATTATTAGGAGATAAACTCAGTGCAAGGAGCTTTGATAGCCAAGTCAATGAGGTTCATGCACGTGTAGCAGTCCTCAACAGATTTACGGAATTAGGTCGACCACTTACCCAAGTTACGCCTTAAATTTGGCTCAATTAGGGGCGCTTTGCATTTCAAATCTTTGTGCAACAAAGCCGAGCAGATTGTTTCTGATATTAATTATTCAGATGTAAGCTATCGTCAAACTGCTCCAGATGTTTCGGTTTATACAGGTTGGAATCAAAAAGACAGTGGTGAAGGCTTAAATGCTCATATCGCTTATCGTTATAGTAATGGTAAAGTTGATATAAAACGTGATCAGATTGCTTCTGCTGAAGCAGGACAAGGGCGTTCTGATTTAACAACAAATGCTTGGTATGCATCTTTAGGTAATACCTTTAATATTCAAAATAAGGCAATGATTACGCCATATTTAGCCGTTAGATATTCCGATATTGAACGTGAAGGTTATACTGAGAAATTGTCAGATGATGTTACAAATCCTTTGACCTATGATGATCTTAGCCGTGAAACGACTACAGCAATTGTAGGAGTAGAAGCAGCTACAGCTTTAACTTCCAAGTTGAATATTTCTGCTCAAATAGGCTATGAGAAAGATTTTGATAAAAAGTTCTCAGACTATTCTGCAACAGGTGTTGAAGCTCTAGAGCCTTTAGATTTCAATAAGGATTATGACGACAATAGATTATTCTTATCTACTGGAATTGATTATACCTTTGCAAAAAATCAAAACATTGGTTTGAGTATTTCGTATCGTGAAAGTACATTTACACCTTCGGCAGTGACTAGCGGATCAATTTTTTATCAAACTTCTTTCTAAAAGAAAAGCCCCTAACCTGTTAAGGCTAAGGGCTGTTGTGTATTAATTGTCTATTTCAAAGTGTACGCCATCGAGGAAGGGCTTTTTACCGAGCTTCTTCCTTTCTGCTATATAGGCATCATAAGCTTTCCTAGAGCTGTCATAGTCGTTTAAGTAACGCCATGCTCCACCCCATTTAATCTTGATCCCAAGTTCAATAGATGCTTTTCTGACGGCACTGTTGCAAATAACCACGAATGGTAAGCTGAAGACTGTTTTAGCTAAAGGTGCAGCATATGAATCCTTTCCATGGTCGGC
>NZ_JAQIHG010000044.1:0-12304 GCF_035916735.1 Acinetobacter minutum | reverse complement strand
AATCCACACAAGTTGTTCTTCATAATCTCTTAATGATCTTCTCGATGCTTCGTCAGCATCAAGCTAGGTCGGCTATATTACTCTGTTTATCCAGAATGTCAACTCTTAAATTTAACTTATTTCCAATCTCTTGATTTTAAACAAGTTTTATTCAACAGTGCCGCCGATGGATTCGCATTATAGACGATAAAATCAGGAGCACAACCCCTTTTTGAAATAAAAGTTCTTTTTGTCTTTTTTTTGCACATTTTCCATTTTTTTCCTACCAATCTTGCTCTATTTTGCTTTTAATAAGCTGAAATGCTGCTCTCACGCGGAACCATTTTGAGTACCATGATTTGAATATGAAAAAAATTTCAGGAATTCCTATGCGTTATTCTTCTTTATTCGGGGTAGGTTTATTGTCTACAGGATTGCTCAGTCCTGCCTTTGCCCAAGAAAGTTCAGATCATGTTCAAGTGCCATCTGCATCCACGGAAATATCTTCCACTACGACAGTCGTTGAAAATAAGCCTTCTCGTTTACAGGCGATTAAAGAATTAAGTACGCTTAAAGCAGCACAACTCAAAGTAGATGCAAAAGCTTCTCAACCCGAGGAAGTCAAGGATCCCTTACAACCTCTTAATCGTCAGGTGTATGAATTCAATGATTTCCTAGACCGCAACTTCTTACGTCCAATGGCTGTGCAATATAAAGAAAAAACACCAGAGCCTCTACGTAATTCTTACCGAGCCTTTCGTGACAACATGAGCGAACCGTGGAATGCAATCAACCAGTTGATCCAGGGTCGCCCGGGTCGTGCAGTCAAAACGCTTGGACGCTTTAGCATTAACACACTCACCAGTTTAGGTTTTGCCGATCCGGCAAGACGCCTAGGCCTGCCTGCAGAAGAGGAAAATTTAGGTACAACGTTGGGTTATTATGGTGTCGCCTCAGGACCTTTTGTCATGCTACCTTTCTTTGGGCCAAGTACGTTCCGCGATGGTCTTGGTCTGGCCATAGACCGCCAAGCAAAACCTCAAAAATATTTGCTTGAAGATGATCCCGAGCTTTATTGGGCAGATAATCTGACCGCTGTTGTGGATTTAAGAGCACGCTTGCTCGATGCAGAAAGCGTGTTGCAAGGTGATAAATACGCCCTCATCCGCGACATTTACCTGCAACGCAAACATTTTGAAATTTCACAGAAGAAAGGCATCTCTCTTGAAGAAATCGCGTTTCAAGACGATGAATCCGAAATAGAAGAAGAACCAGAACAAATGGATGAATCCAGTACACCTGAGGAATAATTTGTAAAAAAATCAACTAAGAGAAAATGGACTTTCTCTAGCAATAGTTTGATTTATAGGGTACATCTACTATTATTGCTTTTTGCTTTTATTCGGGATACACGACCTTTCTATGTATTTCATTCAGCCTAGTCGCACCATTCCTTATTTAGACCAGGTTCTAAATGCATTGCCGAGTCTGCAACTGATTCACATAGAAGACCTTGATCTATATGATCCCACGATCATCGCAATTGGCGATGTACAGGATTTTTTAACCCATCAATGGCGTTTCCCCACTGTCGTCATGGCCTTTGAAAATGAAGGTACAGCCTTAGCACAAGCGTGGGAAGCAGGCGCACTTGCAGGCTGGGTATGGAATCATTTACCCGCAGAACCCGCTCAAGCGCTATTAAAAATTGATGCACAATATAAACGCAATCAAGACAGTCGCGATTTGCCTGCAGCAGCAGAATTACAAAAACGCTTACTCCCAAATCCCATCGATTTACCTAACTATAAAGTCGAAACTCTATTTAAGCCTTCAGCTTACCTTTCGGGTGACTGGTACGATTACTGGAAATTAAATGATCGAGAAGTCATTTTTTACCTGGCTGATGTGTCAGGTCATGGGGTCACCAGCAGTTTATTGACCTCCTGGATGGCTGCTTTTCATGGCCGCTCCAAGACTCCAAGACAGCTGATCCAGAAGCTCAATGGGATGCTGATGCAGGAAAACATTGAAAAGCATATCACCATGATTGCCGGTATCCTGAATTTCGAAACACATACCGTACGTTGGTCCAGTGCCGGACATTACCCTCCTGCAATTATTTTTGAACCCAACCAACCACCACGCATTTTAAAAACCAGTAGCTTCCCACTCGGTTTGACCGAAGATTTGCAGGTTGAAGAATATGAATGCACCTTAAAACCGAATGCCCGGTTTATTATTTGTTCAGATGGAGCCTTAGAACCTTATGATGGTGGGTTGAATGAACAGTTTGAACAACTCCTTTATCATTTGCAGCACCAGTCTTTTCAGGCACCCGAACATGTGGCAGACGATATTGCGATCCTGAGTTTGCGCCGAATGAATTAATCAAAAAATCAATTATTTAATTCTTCTACAGAAAATCTAAGACTCTCGGATACTTGAGTCTAGGTTTCCCGTATGTGATAATTTTCACATCCTTCTCTGAAAATGGCATTTATATGTCAACAGGTCATGTTGAATATGCAAGTTTGAATGGAACGCATATCTTCAAACTTATTGGCGAAGTACGCGCCCAATCTTGTATTAGTCTAGACAAACTACTGGGAAAAATTGAACAGCAAGCCAATGTTATTGGTGCAATTGTTGATTTAACCAAAACCACGTTTATTGACAGTACAGTACTCGGCATACTCGCGAAACTCGGCTTGAAACTGAAACAAGCTCATCACATTCAAGCCGTAATGCTATCGACCAATCCCGATATCACGACGCTAGCCAATAGCATGGGTCTAGGACAGGTTTTTGTCATTCTGGATTACTGTGGTGATCCTAACGTTTGCACACTCAAACTAATGGAAGAACATGTGACCCATCAAAACATGCTCACCACAGTGCTCGATGCGCATCAAACCTTGATGAAGCTGAATGAGAACAACCAGAATATGTTTGAACCGCTAGTGAAACAATTGCAGAAAGAACAGGATACTTTGGAAAAGGTATCTGACAAGCAAAACGCTTAGCTCATTAGATCAGGATCAAGAATGACTTTACTTTCTGTTGCGCAAATGAACTCGCAAAATGATATCGAAGAAAACTTCGTAACCATCGAGAGCCTCATCCAGCAAAGTAAAGCACAAGAGGCTGAACTGATCGTTTTCCCCGAAAATTTTGTCTGCTTCGCTGCCGGAAAACAGCGCGAAACAGCAGCACAATTCGAAGTACTGCAACAACGTCTGGAACAACTTGCCCATCGATACCAAATCTGGATCATTGCCGGTACATTACCTTGTCCATTTCGCCCAGATGGTTCTGTAATTCAGGATGGACGTGTACGGACCGTCAGTTTGTGTATTAGCCCAGAAAAAACAGAAGCACGCTACGACAAGATTCATCTGTTTGATGTACAGGTCGGTGATGCCGTGGGTGGCTATCAGGAATCTCAATTTTTTGAACCCGGTACGGATCTTGTGATCGCCAATACTCCTTTTGGTCAGATCGGCTTGATGGTCTGCTATGACTTACGCTTCCCGGAACTTGCCCTTAGCTTGCGTCAGAAAGGAGCGAATTTGCTTACTGCCCCAGCAGCATTTACCTATACAACCGGTCAAATGCATTGGCAATTATTATTGCAAGCACGTGCTATGGATAGCCAGTGTTTTGTTCTAGGCGCTGCACAACAAGGGTGGCACGGCCCGAAACGCCAAACTTGGGGACATGCTGCAGCGACCAATAGCCAGGGGCAACTACTAGATATGGTCAATCATGACGGTGCCGGACTGATTACCGTTGAATTTGATCTGGCTCAGCAACAGGCTGTACGTCAATCTATGCCTTTAATGCAACATCGCAAAATTATTCAGTACTAAACTTTTTTATGATTCAGTTTCTCCTGCGCTGTGCGATTGTTTTCAGCTTGGCGTCTTCTAGTTATGCCGAAGTCAAAATCGCAGAACCCACTTACCCGATCCATAGCTTAATCAACCCTCGAATCGCAGCGTTACCCGTTCCCCTCACTCCGAAAGGGATGTCCGTTACAGAATTTGGCCTGCAAGTGATTGGTTGGGGAATTGGTGCAGAGGCTGCACGCCATCGCATGGATCATCTCGACAGTGATGATGTAGAAACAATCAAACAGCAAGGCACAAGTTTAGAGATGGTTCGCGCCTGGCAAACCTATTATGAAAATGAAACCATCCGCAATCTCAGCAATCCTGCGGCTAAGTATCGGGCACGTCTACTCAAAAAGATCGCCGAGCTTTGGTAAGCTAACCGCTTCAATCAATCTTCTACTTCAATAGCAGCAAAAATATTGCGAAAGCACAGGATTTACTTCAGTATCAAATCCATCGTGACAGCCGATCTAGCCGTTTGTGAGATTGCTGTGTAGCATCCTTCTGTGCACATGTTTTTTGAGTCCATGACTTCGTGCTCAGAAGCCATACCGAGCGATGCAAAGGATGCGTTTATCCAAATGCTCAGAACTCATGATGCTGAAGCACAACGCGCGGAATAACGCTTCAATGATGGGTAGGTTCAAATCCATCCCATCTGATCCATTGATGAGAGAAATGTACAGTTGTCGACTATAAATGAAATGATTGAGCGAGATAGCCCTGAGTTAAAATGGTGGGGTGATCAGCATTTTGATCTCAACCAATCTCGTGCCTGGCAATTTGGTTCACTATTGTTTCGCCTGACCCGTAGCCTGCAAGAATGGCGTCTGGAGTATCATCGCCCTCAGGTTCAATATGATTATGAGCAGCAATGGCAGGCCATCAATGAAACCGATATGGCATTTCCGGCACCGATCAAAATTGAACGGTATATGTTTGCACAAACTGAACCAAACTTCCAACTAATGCCTCGGTTGGCTGACCGATCAGTAGTCATTAAACCCGTCGATCCGATTTATATCCCGGCAGGACAACGTGGCACACTGTATATCAGCACCCCCTTATGGATCGCCGGTTTTGTTGCGGGACAGCGTGATCCCCTGTTCGATCTACCAGTGATTCTACCGAAAGACACCTGGTTTGGCCCCAACCATCGAACCGGTGAAATGTGTTATGCCACTTCGGTTGATGGTCGTACCGATTTGAAATTGCTCAAACCTCGGGCCTTCCGTGCGATTACCCCGGTTGATTTCCACAACGTCAGCAGCCAGCAATTGCGTTTTGACCGCATGAACGTGCCGGTTCCAGCACTACCGCTGTTTTATAGTCCAGATACTGGACGACTCTGGACCTCGCAAATCAAGGTGTTACATGAAGGCTCTGATCGCCCACCACGGATCCGTATTGAAAACCGTACACCCCCTTTGGCTGGAGAAGTGATGTATGTCCACCCGCCGCGCGACCCAGGTAGTCCATTGTTCAATATGTTTGATTCATTCTTCTAAGAGGCGATCATGGCAGAATCAAATTTAAGTAAAGATCTTATCGACAGCCTGAAGAGTGTTTTTACCGGGATTAATACCGAGCGCTTCAGTGAAATTCTGGTCGCACTGGTCCTGGCTCTAATCGGTTTTTTGTTGGCTCGGGTCGTCTCCAATACCTTTATCCGCACCATGGGGATGCGCTTTAATGCCCACCAGCGTTTGGTTTGGCGCCGCGGGATTTTCTATTTTATTTTCCTGCTATTTGTGATGGCCAGTCTGAAAGAAGCCGGATTTAAACTCAGTGTCTTCCTGGGTGCAGCGGGTATTCTGACCGTGGCTCTGGGTTTCGCCTCACAAACCTCGGCAACCAACCTGATCAGTGGCCTGTTCCTGATCGGTGAAGGCTCCTTTGAAGTCGGCGATACCATCCAGATCACTTTAATCCGCGGCCATACCATTGAAGGTGAGGTCATTTCCATCGATCTGCTGTCGGTCAAGCTCTTAACGCTGGATAACGTCTACGTACGTTTGCCGAATGAACAACTGATTCGTGCCCCAGTCCACAACCTGTCTAAATTCCCTATCCGGCGTATTCCGATTACATTATCGATTGATTTTCATGAGGATATTATCAAAGTCCGTGAAGTCCTGCTGGATGTCGCCAAAAAACATCCTTGGGTCTTGGATGAGCCTAAACCTGCGGTTACCGTGACCGCATTTCGTGAATCCTCGATTGAATTGCTGTTTGCCATCTGGTGCCGTAGAGAAAATTTTCTGAAAGTCCGTGATGAGATGCAGGAGCGTATTCGTAATGGCTTTCTCGACAATCACATTGAGATTCCCGTACCGAAAATGGGTTTTGTTGATCGGCCGCCTTTACCGCCCCGCTTAAGTAATGAAGAACTGGATCTATATGCGAATGCAGCAGAAATCAAGCGCGAACCTAAGCTTTAGGCTCGCGTGAAACAGGCGGTGGAAGTGGTGCCAGATACGCGATGACTAGCATTACGCCCCCCGCACCAATAAAAGAAATCACCCGAGTTAAAGTGGCGCTTTGTGCAAAATCCAGCAAGACCAGCTTGGCCACCACCAATCCCAAAAGCCCAGCGCCGACAAACCAAACTTCGCGAACCATTTTGCGACTGGCGAAGGTCATCAAAAGAAAGGCAAGCAAGATCCACAGCAAGGTAAAACTCAATTGTACCGTACCATTATTCCACGCCGCGGAGCTCCATAAGGGGGTCTGCAGATAATGGTGCAAGCCGCGCAGCAGCACACTGCTCAGTACAAATAGACTGATGATCAGCACACCTAACTTAAATCCCCAGGCCAGATGATCCTGATCAAAATGATGACGGTAAATCATGATGAGCATGCCTAAGGTCATCGAGAAGGTCATCAAATCCGTTAAGTTCAGCAAAGGGAAAACATAACCGGAACTTGCTGCGTGCAGATCCAGATTAGCCACAATTAACCACAATGCGGTCAGTAACCAAACGGCGGGTTGTTGCAAAAGCTGAAATTTCGCCGTTTTGAGTTCCCAGACCCCATACAATAAGGGGATGAGACTCAAGGCAATCACGGGATTTTCTGGTAACACCGCCACCCCAACAAATGCCAGCATCAGCCAGAGCAAACTGGCGGTCCATGTCATCGCCCAAGTGTGTTTCGGCAAGAGCAAACTGCGTATCAGCAACAGACTATTCAAGGCGGTGGCCAAAAGAAAACAGATCTGCGCGAAAGGATACTTCCATCCAAAATTCGTCCATACCTGTTGATAAGCAAGCTCCGAGACAAAAAACAGCAACAGCAAGCTGTATACCCACAACTGGAGAAAA
The DNA here is from genome assembly GCF_035916735.1 of Acinetobacter minutum. Lineage (NCBI taxonomy): Bacteria > Pseudomonadati > Pseudomonadota > Gammaproteobacteria > Moraxellales > Moraxellaceae > Acinetobacter > Acinetobacter minutum. Next base: position 5,104 of record NZ_JAQIHG010000044.1, on the reverse strand, counting down.
ATCCAGCTGATTTTGACCTGTTTTTGCATGACGGCATAAAATAGTGCGAGCAATACCGTTGCAATCATCAGGTAAGGACTAAAACCTTGAGCCTTCCAGCTGAATAACTCTACCCCTGAAATCGCCCCCGCATACAGCCCTAAAGGCAGAAAAATACAACTGAGCGAAGTTGCAGTAAACGAACGCTCGGCATCCTGATCAGCCTGTAACAGATAGAACACCGCAACAAACTGACAAAACGAATAAATCGAAGTACTTAACAGCGGAAATTGGGGCTCATTCCAGACCTGATAAAAGAGCGTGATTGAACTCAACAGCAGTAACAACGCGCCACCGTACAAGCTGAGACGGTCACGTTCAGAACTCCCCCAAACTAGCAATGCCGTACCTTGCACTACCCAACCGATTGAACTCCAGTGTGCACCCTGTGCTAAAGGAAAAATAAGGGCCGTAAACGCAACTGCTAAAATAAAAAAGCTTTTTGACAATAAGGACAATACAAGTTGCTTGTGGCGAATCCAGAGCATTAAAACACTATAAATAAGTGCCAGCCCCGCCGCTCCCGAGGCCATGGCGAACTTTGAGTCATGCATCAAGAAGGCATGCAAGGAAAAACCAACGACCGGAACACTAAAAATCAGGCTCACATCCAATACAGGTTGCCAGCGCGTCAGTTTCTGCTGAAGACCAGACATGAGCTGGCTATAGCGCACACTCAACCAGATAAATAATATGATGTGACACCACAAAATGCCATCTAGCCAGACTTTTTGCGCTTTTTGCAGATAAAGTCCCATCATGATGCCGCCAATCAGCATGCTGGCAAAGAAAGCGATATGGTTCAAAATGCGCCAAGGCTGGATAAAGTTGACGATCGCAACGGCAATATTGACCAACAGATAATAGCTGAGCAAAAACAAGGCATCCGGATGCGTTTGCGGAATCAGTAACGGTGCCAGATAGGCCATCCCCAGCGCCAAAATGGCCAGAGATAAACTCTGCTGCTTTAAACTGAGGAAGGTTGTTAACAGTAACAAGAGCACAAATAAAAAACCAGCCAATATCAAATCAGCCACTACAGCATAGTGATGGGCAAACACCAGAGTTAAAAATTTGATTGCCAGTCCCAGTCCTTGCAAGCTGACTGCGAACAAAGTATTACGCTTAGCCAGATAATAGCCGAGCCCCGTCAGACCGACACCCGCCATTGCCACAATCAACAGTTTAATACCCAAACTCAGCTGCCAATGCTCACTGGCAAAACGTAGTAACAGGATGACCCCGACCAATAACACCAGCACTGCAATCCGTAAAATGGGATTGCCATGTTGAAACCAGTGCAGCATTTTCTGCACCCAACTAGGACATGTCATTCGTGCAGAAGCCTGCATGGGGCTGACATTCGGTTGCACAAGGTCTTCCACTCCAACCTGATCTTGCGCTAAAGGTTGTTGCATCCATTCCGGTGCTTTCGGTCCTGCCACCTGTGTGGCTAAAGCGGGTATACCTTGCTGCCTCGGGAGATCAGTCGCTAGAATATGTCCCTGTTTCTCAACCGGGGTTTGCTGTTCCAGTTGGGTAATTCTCAGATGTAATTGCGACAAGGTCTGTACCAGGCAGATCGCAAATACCAGCAGACCGATACTGCTCAACCAGAAATTCAAGAAAAAATAGCCCAGCATTCCAATCAAAAAACTGCTGTAGAAAATAATGTTTTGACCCGTCAAATCCGTGATCGGATACGGCTGTGTCTGCAGCTGTTCCAGTCGCATCACGCGCTTTTGTAAGGCAGCAATAAACTGAATGATTGCGATCGCCAAAATACTCAGTACCACAGCAGCAATCTGATAAAAATTCGGTTTTATGGTTAAACCAAAACTGATGACCAACAGTAACAGCACAACAAGTAGCAACAATCCAGAGATGGCGATGATGCTCCAAAGTCCCAATTTATCTTTGTTATACATGGGGTGGGTTCGCTTCTATCCATTTGATTCTATCTTAGCGCATTCCATGCCTAGCGCATCATCTCGACACGATGCACTACGCTAAATTCCTGTTCAGCAGGCAAACAAAAAATCACGTAGAATAAGCCCATTCGATAGTCAGGAAAGTTGCAATGCCACCATTTGTTTTGGTCGATGGGTCTTATTTTTTATTTCGTGCATATCACGCCCTGCCCCCACTCACCACTTCAACCGGATTACATACCAATGCCATCCGCGGTGCGATTTCCGCTATTCAAAAATTAATGCGCCGCATGCAGCCAACCCATATGGCAGTGATTTTTGACACGCCAGAACCCACCTTCCGTCACGAGCTGTCTCCGATTTATAAAGGCGACCGGCCAAGTATGCCCGAGGAACTCGCCGAGCAAATTCCTTATTTGCATGCCTTGATTCGTGCGTTAGGCATTCCGCTGTATATGTTACCGGGTGCAGAAGCCGATGATATTATCGGAACGCTCGCCAAACGGGCTGTGCAGGAAGGTCATGATGTGCTGATCTCCACCGGTGATAAAGACATGGCTCAGCTGGTCAATGAACACGTCAAACTGGAAGACAGCTTTAAAGACCGTGTCATGGACATTCAAGGCGTCTATGACAAGTTTGGTGTGTGGCCGAACCAGATTATTGATTACCTGACCCTGATGGGAGATGCCTCTGATGGCATTATGGGTGTACCGGGCATTGGTGCTAAAACTGCAGCCAAATTACTGAATGAATATGGTTCAATCGGCGGTATTTTGGAAAATGTCGACAAGATCAAAGGTAAAGTAGGTCAAAACATCAAAGATAATACCGATGGTATTGCGATTGACCACCAACTGGCCAGTATTGTCTGTGATCTGGATTTGGCGCTGTCGTGGGAAGACCTGAAACTGGGCCATCCGAATGTCGAGCAACTGCGTCATCTGTATACCGAACTGGAATTCCGCAACCAGTTGCAATCTCTCGATCATCCAAATAACCCGAATAACAGCACCTATCAACAAAGTGCTCAAGCGATTGAAAAAGCCCCTGCTCCAGCGCCTATCCAAACTGAAGATCACGCCAGCCTGAGCAGTCAGGATGATCATCTGGGCCATGCCAACTATCATACTGTCCTGACCCAGGAAGCTTGGGAAAGCTTGTGGCAACGCTTATCCAGCAGTTCACGCTTTGTCATTGACACCGAAACGACCAGTCTGGATTATCGTGTCGCTGAGCTGGTCGGCTTTTCACTTGCATTCGATGCCCAGGATGCCTATTACATTCCATTGGCACATGATTATGCCGGTGCGCCAGTGCAGCTCGATCGTGCAACTATTCTGGCTCAAATCAAGCCCGTACTGGAAAATGAGCAGGTCGAAAAGATTGGTCATCATCTCAAATATGACGCCCATATTTTTGCCAACCATGGGATTGAGTTACGCGGCTGGTACTTCGACAGCATGCTGGCATCTTATGTCCTAAACTCAGTCGCCACCCGTCATGGCATGGATGATGTTGCCCGTCTGTACCTCAGCCACCTCACGACGACCTTTGAACAGATCGCCGGCAAAGGTGCCAAACAGAAAACTTTCAACCAGATTGAAATTGAAACTGCAGCGCATTATGCGGCGGAAGATGCACATGTGACCTATCGCCTGTATGAAGTGCTATCGGAAAAATTGCAGACTTTCCCGGAACTGGTAAATATCCTGCACAATATCGAAATGCCGGTCGCACGCATCCTGACAGATATGGAAGAAGCCGGGATTAAACTGGATCTGGCCTTTTTGGATCAGCTCAGTGTGGAATTTTCCAAAAGCATGCAAGGACTGGAAGATCGGGCGATGCAACTGGCTGGAGAGCATTTCAATATTGCCTCGCCAAAACAGGTCGGTGAGATCCTGTTTGACAAACTGGGGCTGAAAGGCGGCAAAAAAACCGCAACCGGACAATACAGTACCAGTGAAAGTGTACTGGAAAAAATCGAGCATCCGATTACGGAAGTCATTTTGGAACACCGCAGTTTGTCCAAGCTGAAAAGTACCTATACGGATGCACTGGTTAAACAATGCCATACTGAAACCTGCCGAGTACACACCAGCTATCATCAGGCGCTGACTGCGACCGGTCGTTTATCGTCTTCTGATCCAAACCTGCAAAATATCCCGATCCGCAATGAAATTGGCCGCCAGATTCGTAAAGCTTTTATTGCACCTGAAGGGCGTGTATTGCTGGCAGCCGACTACTCGCAGATTGAACTGCGCTTGATGGCCCATTTTTCACAGGATGATGCACTGGTGCATGCCTTCCAGCATGGTCAGGATGTACACCGCCGTACTGCTGCAGAAGTGTTGGGGATTCCCCTCGAACAAGTGACAGCCGACCAACGCCGTCAAGCTAAAGCGGTCAATTTCGGTTTGTTATATGGTATGTCAGAGTTTGGTCTGATCCGCCAGCTCGGTTTTACCCGTGAAGAATCGCAGAACTATATCAAACAGTATTTTCAGCGCTACCCGGGCATTTATGAATATATGCAACGTACCCGCCAGGTTGCACTGGAACAGGGTTTTGTTGAAACCATCTTGGGTCGACGTTTATACACCCCAGACATTGCTGCACGCAATATGATGGTGCGTAAAGGTGCGGAACGGGCTGCAATTAACGCGCCGCTGCAAGGCAGTGCCGCAGATATTATTAAATTAGCGATGATCGCCGTTGATAAAATGCTGCCTAAGTCCCAAGCGACGCTTTTGCTGCAAGTCCACGATGAATTGGTGTTTGAAGTGGATGAAGCGATTGCCGATGAATTGGCACCACAACTGGCCGATGTCATGCAATCGGTACTGGAAATTTCCGTGCCGCTGGTGGTCGAAGTCGGTAAAGGCCGAAATTGGGATGAAGCCCATTAAATTCCACCCATAAAAAAGGACCTCAATTGAGGTAATGCCAGTCAGTTAAGAAATTGACTGGCATTTTCTTGGGTATTTCTGTGGTTTTAGCTTCACAACCCTGGGACAATTTCTTTTCCTTCTCTCCGGCAAGATATACATCCTTGCTTGTTCCAACAAGCTTTCTAAATGTTTAGGTAAATTGCCTGCTGACTCTAAAGGGGTATGCCTTAAGATATTGAG
>NZ_JAQIHG010000043.1:0-13200 GCF_035916735.1 Acinetobacter minutum | reverse complement strand
TGTTGCTTTAGCCTGTATATTTTTATGGCTACCTCTATAGGTTTAATTATGAACAGTAAATGTCAACAGACCCTAATTAACTATTTTAAATTTATTAATTTTTCTACATGGTTGAGTTGATTGGGCATAAGATGAAGCTCGAAAAACAACCAGGCACTGTTGTGCCTTGATTGTTATATTTTGCCAATTTAATGTTTTGGTTGTTGCATCATGGCTGGGGCGCTGGGTTGGAAACGAAGTTCACAGGTGCCCTGAATTGTTGTGTCACCGAGTTTGACCTGTACCGACTGTCCCGCAGTTTTTCCTTCACAAGCTTTCCGAACCTGTTCAAAATGGGCGCGATGTTCTGCACGATGTTTTTCCCAGGCAGCTCGCTGTTCCGGTGTTAACTCTTGACCTGCAGCCATCCGGCCTTCCTGCATATGGGCCATCATGTGACGATGCTGATCATCTGACATCATGTCCATAGGCTGCTGCATGGCATGCATATGATGCTGAGCAGACTCTTGAGTTGCATGAGGAGACTGACAGGCGGTTAAGGCGGTCACAGCAAACAGACTGGCACCGAAGATTGCGATTTTTTTCATTTTATTCATGAGGATGATCCCTGACGCCAAAGAAGAAGGGTTGTTTAACATTAAACAATAAAGATGAAGAAACAATGGAGGCGTTTTTTGCTGTGGTTTGGTTACAATGATGAAGCCATTCCCATGAGCGTGAAATTTTGAAAATTCTTCGTATTCCCATTGCGTTGCGTCTGTTTCTCAGTGTCTTGTTGACCACGGTGGTGATTACCACGGTCAGCTTGGGGATTTTGCACTGGACCATGCAGCGTAACTTTGCCCAGTATGTGGCAGATGTGGAAATGCAGAAACTGGATCACCTGATTGCGAATCTGGCGGGTGTGTATGGGGTTTATGAGGATTGGGGCAATGCCATTCAAGCCCAAATTCTGCAAATCGAAGGGGATGCTGCACCGGATGATTATGACCGCTTGTCACGTTGGTGGTTACGCCGTCAGTATGATATCGCTTGGCAACAAAACTATTTTAGCCAGCATACCTTACTGCAGGCTACACCGAATAGCACCAATGCTGCACCGTTGCTGGATGCCGAAGAATTACGCCTGATGGCACAAAATCTACCGTCAGAATATCAGCCTTTTGAAGGACTGGTTTTTCCGCTCAGCGCCAATGATTTGTTTCGTACTGAAGGTAAAAAAAACAATGCTGCACAACAGGACACCAGCAGCACGAATGGGAAAAAACGCTTTATTCCGATTCCTGACCGTTTGGGCTTGAGCTCGCGTTTGTCGTTGTATGATGCTAAGCGCCAGTTTGTGGTGGGTGAACCATCGAATGAGCCTGTGGCTTACCGCCCGATTGAGGTAAAGGGCAAAGTCGTTGGGTATTTGGGCTTAAAGCCGGTACTGAATCAGCAGGATGCCTTGAGTATCAACTTCTTCAGTAATCAGAAGCGTTATTTGCTATTCGTATATGCATTTGCGGTACTGGCGAGCTTGGTGGTGGCATTACTTCTGGCAACCTCATTCAAGCAGCCGATATTACGTCTGTTACAAGCGACTCGTGAATTGACTAAAGGACATTTTCAGCATCAGGTTCAGATTCAGCGTAATGATGAATTAGGAGATTTGTCCAATCAGATTAACCTGTTGGCCAGTATGTTGGACCAGCATGAACAGTCACGTCGACAATGGGTAGCCGATACCTCGCATGAATTAAAAACCCCACTCAGTGTATTGCAGGCACAAATTGAGGCGATGCAGGATGGCATTCGACAGGCGACGCCTGAGCATCTTGAGGCCATGCTGCGTCAGGTCAGCAGTTTGAAAAAACTGACGATGGATCTGGCTGATCTGGCACAAGCCGATGTTCAGCAACTGAAATGCTATTTTTCTCAAGTCGATCCGTGGGAAGTGGTGCTGCAGGAAGTGGAAAACTTTAAGCCGAAATTGATCCAGGCGCAGTTGAGTGTTGAGTTACAAGGCCATGGCACTACGTTACAGTTGGATATTGACCGCTTTAAACAGATTTTGGTGAACTTGCTGGAAAACAGTATTCGTTACACACAAGCCGGTGGCAAGATTCATATTCATACCGAACAGTTGGCAGAAAGCTGGAGCTTATATGTCGATGACAGTCCGTTTGGTCTGGATGATGCTCAGTTGGCACGTTTAGGTGAGCGTTTCTATCGGGTGGATGATTCACGCACACGTAGTACTGGCGGTACCGGTCTGGGCTTGGCGCTCTCGCGCAAGATTGCAGAAGCCTTGGGTGGCGAATTGAGTTTTGCACATTCTCCGCTCGGTGGACTGCGTTGCAAACTGACTTTTTCCCAAAAAAATCAAGATAAGGATCTGAAATGATGAAACATGTGATGTTGGTAGAAGATGAGGTCGAGCTGGCGCATTTGGTCCGTGATTATTTACAGGCGGCAGGTTTTGAAGTCAGCGTATTCCATGACGGGCAAGAGGCCTATAACAGTTTCCTAACCCGTAAACCTCAGCTGATGATTCTGGATCTGATGGTGCCTCGTATGGATGGCTTAACGATTTGCCGTAAGGTGCGTGAACAGTCAGATATCCCAATCATTATGGTCACCGCGCGCACGGAAGAAATTGACCGGGTGCTGGGTCTGAATATGGGGGCGGATGACTATGTCTGTAAGCCGTTTAGCCCGAAGGAGCTGGTGGCTCGGGTGCAGGCTGTGTTGCGTCGTTTGGAACGTAAAGTGGAGCCGGAGCAAAATGATTTGTTCCGTATCGATAAAGCGCAACAGCGGATCTGGTATCAGCAAAAACCGCTGAGCTTGACGCCGACCGAGTTCCGCTTGTTGGAACTGTTTTTAGAGCATGTGGGACAGGTCTATTCACGTGCCCAGCTCCTGGATCATATTAATCCGGACAGTTTTGATGTGGCCGATCGTGTCATTGATAGCCATATCAAAAACCTGCGTCGCAAGATTACGGAAGTGGCCGACACTGGTAACCGCCATGAGTGGATTCAGGCGGTGTATGGCGTGGGCTATCGTTTTGATTACCCGGAAGAGCACTAACCCCTTAGGACGAGCAGCTGACCTGAATTTCCGGGACATCACTTGGTAAAGGCGCCAAGTCTTGTGGCTGCTCTAATTCAGGCTGATGTAAAAAAGGCTGGTTGAGTAATTTAAACAGCCGATCCACCTCGGAGAAATCATCCTGTTCTGCCAGCTCAATGGCACGTTGTGCCATGTGGTTACGCAAGATATAACGTGGATTGACCTGCCGCATGGCCGCATTGAGTTCATCCACATCCTGATGCTCACGAATCTGCTGATACTGCTGTAGGAAACTGTCGAACTGGCGGATGTCCAGACAGTCATCACGAAGCGCGCTATAGTCCTGATTTTGCAATCGGATAAAGCTTTGCGTGTAATCGAGTTGCTCGCTTTGCAAAATCCGTAAAAAAGCCAAAGCACAATCAAAACTGTCTTGATGAAAGTCAGGCAAACCCATTTTGGCACACAGGCCACGACGGTAATGAGCCAAAAAGGTGGTTTCATACTGTTCCAGGCATTCAGCCAGGTCTGCCTTGAACTGGTCTTTTTCAGCTTCAGCGGCCAGCGGCACGAGATTATTCAGCCAGACCCACAAGTTCCAGTGCCCGATACTCGGCTGATTCTGGTAAGTATAACGACCCTGATAGTCGGAATGGTTGTTGATCCAGTTCGGACGAAAGCGCTCCATAAAGCCGTATGGGCCAAAATCCAGGGTAGAACCAGTGATGTTCAGGTTATCGGTATTCATCACTCCATGCGCGAAGCCGACGAGTTGCCACTGGGCAATCATGATCGCCGTGCGTTGGATGACCTGTGTGGCAAAGGCTAAAAGAGGCCGCTCAGCCTGCAAGCATTCTGGATAATGCCACTCCATACATTTCTCGGTAAATTCCTGCAGTAGTTCGGGTGCATATTGGTTGATCCATTCAAAATGCCCCAAACGGATATGACAGTCGGAAGTACGTAGCAACATGGCACCGCGTTCCAAGGTCTCACGCTGCACCCCCTGATGTGAACTGGTAAAACCTACAGCATGACTCGACGGTACACCGAGTGCATTCAAGGCATGTCCAGCCAGATATTCACGAATCACGGAACGTAACACTGCACGGCCATCGCCCATGCGTGAATAAGGCGTCATGCCCGCACCTTTGAGGTGTAAATCAATTACCTGTCCCTGTCGGTTAAGTACCTGAGCGATGAGCAGGCCTCGGCCATCTCCGAGTTGTCCGGCCCACTGGCCAAACTGATGACCCGCATAAACCATGGCCAGTGCGGGGAATTCGGCAAAGGTTTGCTGTCCGCTACAAATTTTCACCCACTGTGCTTTTTCTTGTTCAGTCCACTGTAATTCATCAGCCAATGCAACATTAAAGTGCCCTGCGACAGGAGACTTTAGCGGGTTAGGGGGCTGCTGGTGGTAGAGTTTTGGATGAAGACTCGGGTAACGCGCATAAAACTGCATGAGTAAATGATCAGCTGACTTTGGATGACTTACTATAACAAACCCGATGTGTGGACTTCACGGGCTTTAGGTCGTGGACGGTAAAAGAAAAGCCCCAAGGCTGGGGCTTTCTCAAAAAGATCATTTAATCTGAGACGGCGTTCTTTTTGACGCTGTGCATTAAGCTGTCAAGCGACTCACGATGATGACCCAGACGCTGTTCAACCTGCTGGAATTCAGCTTTGAGCTTATGATCCATCTGATGGATTTTTTCCGCCATTGAAACTTTTTTGGCTTGTAATTCCTGCTCTTTAAGCTTTGCCCAGTCATTTAAGGTGTGGGTAAAAGCTTCATATTCCTGTGCGATCCGTTGTTTCATCACTTGCATGTCAGAGTTGACATCATGACCATAAATCGCCAGATCTTGTTCGGCATATTTAAATTTCATCGCCAGTTCCGCTTTTTTGATATTAAAGCTCGGAATACGGCGTAGATTTTTGGCCAGACCGACTTTTGAGCAGCTCCAGATCAGCCATTTCGTTGGATCATATTGCCACCATTTGACACCATTACGATAATCGTATTGGAAAATATGGTGATAGTTATGATAACCCTCACCCCAAGTGGCAATCGCTAACCAGAAGTTGTCACGTGCGGTGTTTTCATCGGTATAAGGACGCTTGCCCCACATATGACACAATGAGTTAATGAAGAAAGTCACGTGATGACTCACAATCAGACGGAGTAAACCACCTAAAAGTACAACCCCCCACATATCTCCGGTTGCCCAACCGATGGTACCCAGAATAGCGACATGAACTAGAATTACCAGCGGTACATAATATTTGTGTTGGAACATGACCAGCTTGTCGTTTAACAGATCTGGTGCATTTTTAAAATTTGGTTCCGCCGCAGGGTAGTCACGTAGCATCCAGCCAAGATGCGCATACCAGAACCCCCGGTTGATTGAATACGGATCTTGATCAATATCATCCACATGACGGTGATGGGTACGGTGACCGGATGCCCAGAACAGAATACTGTTTTGTACGGCAAAGGTACCGCCTAGCATCAGGATGATTTTTAACGGTAAAGCCGCTTCATAAGCACGATGCGCCCAAAGGCGGTGATAACCGGCTGTAATGCTCAGGCTGCTGACACCCAACAGAACAAACAGGCTGATCCAGGCAGCAGTGCTAAAATCGTGATAATAGGCATACAGTGGAATCGCAATGATGGCAACAATCGGTAAGAATACCAGTGCAAAAATCGCAATCCAGTTAATTGGGGCTTTGGGTAAGGGAGGATTCATCTCCAACAGCGCTCCTAATGACCTTAGTCAAGGTGTAAAACAAAACTACACAGCTAAAGCATTGAAGCGTGTTATAGCTATGAGTGCGGCATATTAGCATGGGTGAACAAATATTCACTAGCATTATTGTACAGTTGTATTGTATTAAACAGTATCGGTATTCGACCTAGGTTTAATGGGAATTCCCGAAATTTATTAGGGGATTTCTGTTGATTAACGATAGTGGAAAATTTATACAGTTTTGCGACAAAAAAATTATTCAACGATCTTTTTTTGCATGAGTGCCGAGCCTGAGTCCAGAGTGCAGAATTTTCATGGGGCGGCGGTTGGCAGATCATTAGGCAGCGGGTGATCAATCCCTCATCACAAATCAAGGTGATGTATTTAAAAGCAAGCAAACTTAGAGATGTTGCTGCATCACTTTAGGAATATCGGTAATCAGTCCTTGTACCCCTGCATCCCGAAGAGCCTTGGCCCGGTCGACATTATTGACGGTCCAGACACTGATGGTGAGCTGTGCCAGATGCGACAGTTGAATCATTTCAGGACTAGCCAACTCATCCATCCAGCCAATATGTTGGCAGTCGAGCTGATGCGCGTGTTCAATCGCTTTGGCTTTGAGATCAGTTTCAACCAAGAGCCCACGTTTAAAAGGGCTACGGCTTTGTTGTAGCGCCTGCAGAATTTTTTCATCAAAACTGGTAATGATGACCCGATCTTCCAGACCTTTGAGCTGCCATTGCAGGGTTTCTGTCAGTTGCTCGGCCTCGTGCATCGAAGGCACTTCTTTGATCTCCACTTCGATATGTTCGAAGTCATTGAGCAAATTCAGCACTTGGATCAGTTTAGGCGTGGTTTCTCTGTGTGGCCAGTGGGCCCAATCGTTACGGTGATCATAATGCTCCAAATCGGCTTCATTACAATCATACAGCGAATAGTTCAGACCCGTGGTGCGTAGAAAATTATCATCGTGGATGACCGTCAGACAACGGTCTTTAAGCTGTCGAACATCAAATTCAACGGCACGGACACCGAGGTCGCGTAGATATTGAAAGCCACCTAAGGTGTTTTCCGGTGCCTCACCTCGGGCACCACGATGACCAATAATTCGCATAAGGATCAATACATAAAAGCGCTAACTTATATTTTACGCTTAAATTGTGTCGTTAATGTTCTTTTGCCATAAAACTTCTTGTCCACCTTCTGCTCGTTGTAAGGTACGCGAAGCGACAAACAACCAATCTGAGAGGCGATTTAAAAGCTGTAACGCAGTGGGCTGGATATTTTGATCACGGTGATGCACCGACATCAGGCTACGTTCGGCACGACGACAGACCGCACGGGCCTGATGGGCATAACTGCAGACCAGCGTACCCGCTGGCAAAATAAATTCCTTCAGCATAGGTAAAACATCATTCATATGGTCGATTTGCTGTTCTAGAAAATCGATACAGGTTGTTTGTAGCATGGTGTAGTTTGGAATACAAACTTCACCACCGAGGTCAAATAACCAATGCTGGATTAGACTGAGAGATTTATCCCATTGCGTCTTATCTTCGATCGTGCTGACTGCAATCTGTGAACGTAAAATGCCAATACAGGCGTTAAGCTCATCAACATCGCCGAGTGCGGCAATACGCAAGTCATCTTTGGCAACACGTGAACCGTCGCCAAGACCGGTCGTTCCTGAGTCGCCTGTGCGGGTATAAATTTTACTTAAACGGTGGCCCATGATGTTTCCTGAAAGTTAATACAAAAAAGTGGATAATGCTGGAGGGTCATTATCCACAAAATGCGCTGTTTTGAAATTGAATTGGAGTTGGTTTGCTTAGTAGCGGAAAGTGATACCTGCAGAGGCGAGACGGCCACCGTTTATATAGAATTCATCTTTATAATATTTTGCTGTTTTATATTTAACATCACCTATATTTTTGATATTGGTAAATAATTTTATATTTGGATTTATATTCCAATAGGTGTTTAAGTCAATTGTCATATAACCCGGTGTGCTTTCAGATTGAGGTGGGTAATTTGAAGTTTTTGAACTAGATTTCGCAATTAAGGATGCACTTAAGCCATAAACTTTATTTTCTAAGCCCGTAGTTAAAGTTAAACTTTGTTTTGGACGTCGAATGAGCTCTAAACCAGAGTCTTCATTTTTGGTTTTAACATAAGCATATTCGGTTGTTAGGAAAAGATCATCTTTTTTCCATTTAAGTCCTATTTCACCACCCGTCATTTTAGCCTTGCTTACATTTTCATAAGTTGAGTAGATCATTGGATATAAACTGTAGTCGGATGTGTACTCAATAAGATTTTTAACTTTTGTTTGATAAACAGAAGCATAAGTAAGTAAATTATGAGTTAGTTGGTGATCTACACCTATTTCATACGAAACACTTTCCTCTGGTTTAAGTTTAATATTTCCATTAGTAATGTATGTTTCATTTCGTTGAGAATCATAAAAACTGGAAGAGTAAAACAGTTGATTACCTGTAGGTGCCTTGAAACCTGTTCCAAGATTGCTGTAAATACTAGTTTTTGAATTGAGATTATAACGACCTGCTAATTGACCAACAGTATGTGTACCAAATTGGTCATTATCTTCAATACGGAGGCCTGCCTGAGTATGAATCCCACCATCGTTATATTGATGTTGTAAATAATAACCAGTTGTATCTAAACTCTTTGTTCTACCTAAGATCGATAAGCTCTCTATATCTGCATTATTTATTGAAGTACCTATTAAGAGGTTTTGATGATCAGTATATTGCCAGCGAATATTAGCATCCGCTTCATTTCGCTCAGTATTAAAGTAATAAAAATAGCTTTTACCTGTGAGCTCATCTTTAAAGTTTGAATAGCGCATGTTTAAAGATAGACCAGAGGTTAGGTTATATCGGCCATTTAGACTGATTAAACGATTGAGGAAATCATTTAATCCACCATAATACACATTGGTACCTTTATTTTCGCTAATGTTGAACGATGTTGCATATCTCTCTTTTTCATACCCTAATTTAGCGCTATAACCTTTTTGATCATAACTTGCATGCTCAGTATCTTTGTTAGTAACAGGTGTACCATCACTTTCTAAACGCTGACTACGTATTTGAGCATAAATACCATCATTAACTAAATCAGCGCCAACTACAGTTTTATAGGTATTATTTTCAGCTATTTCACCCGTAATGAATAACTGCTGTTTTTCTGGTGGAGCGGTGCGAATATTAATTACACCACCAATCGCATCTGTACCATATTGAACTGATCCAGGACCTTTTAAAACTTCAATTTGAACGGCATCGCTTAAATCAATATAAGGAATACTCGCTCCACCATCTAAAGCCGTATTTAAACTGATTCCATCTTTTAAAAAGAGAGAGTAATTAGAGTCCGCTCCTCGAATAAATAAAGATGATGTTTGTCCAATTCCACCACTTTGAACAACAGTCAAACCTGCATCACGTTGTAATAGTTGACCTAAATCAGCAATTGATGATTGTTGAATGGTATTTTTATCAATTGCAGAAATGCGTACTGGTACATCACCAATTTTTTCTTCAGAACGTGTCGCGGTAACAACCAGTGTTTCTAAAGAAGCATTTACCGTATTTTGATCTGTAATGGGCTGTGCAGAAACACTAGAAGAGAAACCCATTGCCATAGCAATAGCGCCCACGAGAGCTGTAGGCTGTAAAGAGATAGACATTTTGTGCTCCATAACATTCACACCCCGTGAATGATTGAGAAAAAGAACACAACAAGCAGGTCTCCGGACTCAAATGTAATATCAGCGGATATTTGTCTATCCACCTTCCCACACCAATAATGTGCAGTGGTGTTAAGTTGTAAAACTTAAGATGACAGACGTTTCATTATTACCGTTGCGGGGGCAGTGTTGGCTTTTCACCAACTTCCCTAGAACTGATTAGTTCATGACTTGTTGCAAAACGCGCGCAGTATAAGGGTAAGGGCTCGTTTAAACAACGTATAGATGGGATATTTAAAAGTGAAGTTTAACGCAAACCAAAAAAATTGCATTACAATGATTCGCCTCCATGATTTATAGATCGGCTATGAATCAGGCATGACATGAGTTTATATTCCATGCGAACGCGTGCCAAAATTTGTGGTATTACTCGTCCTCAAGATATTCAGTCTGCTGTTGCTGCGGGTGCAGATGCGATTGGTTTGGTATTTTTCCCACCAAGCCCAAGAAATGTAAGTATTGAGCAAGCTCAACAATTGGCTGATGTGCTTCCACCGTATGTGCAGCTGGTCGGTTTATTCGTGAATGCCAGTGCAGCAGAGATTCAACAGATACTACAAAAAGTGCCTTTGGATGTTTTGCAATTACACGGCGATGAAACTCCAGAACAATGCCAAGCGATTGCAGCACAATGTCAAAGACGGTGGTATAAAGCGATTCAGGTGAAACCAGATCTGGATGTGGTGGCTGAAATTCAGCGTTATCAAACAGCGGGTGCAAGTGCCGTTTTATTAGATGCTTGGCATCCGGAATTGAAAGGGGGGACCGGGCATAGCTTTGACTGGTCCGCGTTCCCTAAATTAGAAATTCCTCTGATTTTGGCCGGCGGTTTAAAGCCAGAGAATATTGAAGAGGCTATACACACCACGCAAGCCTTTGCCGTGGATGTGAGCGGAGGCGTCGAGTCCGCAAAAGGTATTAAAGACCAACAACTCATTGAACGATTTATGCAAGGAGTCCAACGTGGATCAGCAAAATAACGTGATTGATTACACCCAGTATCCAGATGCCAAAGGGCATTTTGGTATCCATGGTGGACGTTTTGTGTCAGAAACGCTGATGGCGGCATTGGAAGATTTAGAAAATCTTTATAACCGTATGAAGAATGACGAACAGTTTCTGGCAGAATTCGACCGAGATCTAAAATATTACGTTGGACGTCCAAGTCCACTTTATTATGCTGAACGATGGTCACGCGAGTTGGGTGGGGCACAAATTTATTTAAAACGTGAAGACCTGAATCATACCGGTTCACATAAAATCAATAACACGATTGGTCAGGCTTTATTGGCCAAGCTTTCTGGTAAAAAACGCATTATCGCTGAAACCGGTGCAGGCCAGCATGGTGTTGCAACTGCAACTATTGCTGCGCGTTTGGGACTGGAATGTGTGGTCTACATGGGTGCTGAAGACGTGAAACGTCAGGCCATGAATGTGTATCGTATGCGTTTGCTCGGTGCCAAAGTCGTTCCAGTTGAAAGCGGTTCGAAAACCCTGAAAGATGCACTCAATGAAGCGATGCGTGACTGGGTCACCAACGTCGACAGCACTTACTACATTATTGGTACGGTTGCAGGTCCACACCCTTATCCAATGCTGGTACGTGACTTCCAGTCGGTGATTGGTCGTGAGGCACGTCAGCAGATTCTAGAGCAGGCAGGACGTTTACCAGATGCATTGGTCGCTTGTGTGGGCGGAGGTTCCAATGCGATTGGTTTATTCTATCCATTCCTGAATGACTACGACGTGAAAATGTATGGGGTCGAAGCCGCAGGTTTGGGTATTGAAACCGGTAAACACTCAGCACCATTGAATGCGGGTCATGTCGGTGTATTACATGGTAACCGTACCTATCTGATGTCGGATGCACAAGGCCAGATTATCGAAACGCATAGTATTTCTGCTGGTCTGGATTATCCGGGTGTAGGCCCAGAACATAGCTTCCTGAAAGATATGCACCGTGTGGAATATGTGCCAATTAATGATCAGGAAGCATTACAAGGTTTCCGTGACTTAACGCAAATCGAAGGCATCATTCCAGCATTAGAAAGCTCACATGCCATGGCGTATGTGACCAAGCTGGCCCCAACCATGTCGAAAGACCAAATTATCATTGCGACCGTTTCGGGTCGTGGGGATAAGGACTTGATGACCATGGCACGTCTTGACGGTATCCCGATCGTCGATATGTAATTCTGCTGTAAATAAACAAAACATCTGGCTGCTTGTCAGCCAGATGTTTTCAATTTTAATTTTCTCGAAACTGGATGAGGCAAGCATTAAAAAATGATGAAGGCATTTTTGCTGCTTTAATCATCGTAGGAATCTAAACAACACATAAAATTGCTATTCTTTCAAGAATCGCGAGGCATAATAAAACTGAGCTAAACCGGCTTGTTGGCTCTAGATGGAACTGGTTAATGGATTTAATTCAATCGAATGGACAACCGCGATACGGGCGTTTTGATAAATTGCCCGCCAGTATTGATCTCAACAAATATATCTATCGAACGCCTTATGGCGACATCGTTACTGGTTGGCGCAGACGATTAAAATACAAAAAATACAAATTCTGCAGTATTCAGCATGAACACTATTCTATGGGGATTGCGATCGTTGATATGGGCTGGGCAGCGCATGCCTTTGTCTATATTTATGATCATATGACGCAGCATGCCTCTGAATGGAATGCTATTCAGCCCTTTGGTCGTAAAACCCAGTTGGATGAGCAGCCACTGCTTAACCAGAGTTTTTTTTATAAGTCACCTTTTCAGATTGATATTCAGCATGCGCATGGCGTGCGCTATATCCGGGTGACTAAATATGGTGAAATCAAGCTCAGTGCGCGAATTTTTTGTGCGGGAACCGAGCCGCTCAGTTTATGTAGTCCAACCGGAATTAATGGCTGGACTTATACCCAAAAACTGACCACCTTGGCCGTTGAAGGTTTTTTTGTGAATCGGCAGCGCGAAGTGATCCAATTTCATGAGCGGAGTCTGGCTTCTCTGGATGATACCTGTGGTTTTTTAAGACCAGAAACGGCTTGGTTCTGGTTATCCTGTAATTTTTGGGATGTCCAGAATAACCGTGTCGGGATTAATTTGGCCTCTGGTGTGAATGAGAGTTTTGGCAATGAAAACTGCTTATGGGTGAATGGCGTACTTTACCCTCTACAGGATGTTCTGTTTGAAAAGCAGGATGAACAGTTTTGGACCATTCGTTCATTGGATAACCGGTTAAATTTGAGTGTGCAAACCAGTTGGCGGCGTTATGAAAATATTAATCTGCGCCTGGTGGGCAGCCAGTTCAGCCAGTGGCAGGCTAAGATTTCCGGCACCATTCAGTGCGAAGGGCAGCCAGAAATTATATGTTTAAACGAGTATGGCCTGCTCGAGCAGCATTATGCGAAATGGTAAGGCTGGGCTGAAATAATTTTGCTGGCGCATGACTAAAAAAAAGCCATCTTGTGATTAATGCCAGTCAGTTAAGCAACATTTAGCAAAATGCTGTAAAAATGAGTGTATATAAATACGCTCATTTTTTTTTTATGACTTTATCTGAGAATTTAGATTTAACCCTTCAGCACTCCATGCCATCACTCGCTGATTTTAGTGA
>NZ_JAQIHG010000042.1:571-15000 GCF_035916735.1 Acinetobacter minutum | reverse complement strand
GGTGGTCAAGCGTAACTCCCAGCACGATTTTCACATCAAAATGCCGGTATCACCGAGGGCCAGGAAGCTCAATCCATTATTGGGGGATGCCTGGGAAGCACGTTTGATTGAAGTTGAACATGCAGGAAAGCTCAGGCGTTATATCACTTCATTAACTGATTCAAAGACCTACCCACTCAAAGCCTTAGCGAAGCTTTATGCTCAGCGCTGGGAAATAGAAATGTGTTACCGGGAAATAAAAAGTGATTTACAGGATGGGAAACATTTAAGGAGCAAGCAACCTGATTTGGTTTATCAGGAATTATGGGGCGTATTGATTGCGTATAACGTGCTGAGAAGACAAATGAAATACATGGCTCAACGCGTAAAGGTGAGTCCATTGAGAATCAGCTTTCATCTTGCCTCCATCAGCATTCTCAATATCTTAAGGCATACCCCTTTAGAGTCAGCAGGCAATTTACCTAAACATTTAGAAAGCTTGTTGGAACAAGCCAGGATGTATATCTTGCCGGAGAGAAGGAAAAGAAATTGTCCGAGGGTTGTGAAGCTAAAACCACAGAAATACCCAAGAAAATGCCAGTCAATTTCTTAACTGACTGGCATTACATCTTGTGATGGCTTTTAGTGTGTTGAATCAGTTAGTTTTTTAATCGTGGGTAGCGGAAAACAATTGCGATCAGGGTGAAAACCGCCAGGACCCAACAGTAATAAACATTGCCAATGAGTTCGACTGGCGACATTTTCGCAATGGAACAGGCTAGCAGTAACTGTGCACCGTACGGAATCAAACCTTGTACCACGCAAGAAAAGGTATCCAGTAGAGCAGCCACCCGTTTTGGGTCCAGACCATATTCTTTCGCAACTTCACGCGCCATATCGCCCGATAGAATAATCGCAACCGTGTTGTTGGCCACAAACAGGTTGGAAAAAATCACCAGAAAACTCACGCCTAATTCACCCGCACGCTCACGGCCTACTTTGAACAGCTGAGTAAAGGCATAAATGCGCTCAATCAGCCATTGCAAGCCTCCTTCTTTTTGCATCAGGGCAGAGAGGCCTCCGAGAAACATAGAAAGCAAGGCAACTTCAAACATGCCGACAAAACCATCATAAATGGCATTATTGAGTTTCAGTAGATCAAATGTCGGATTGGCAAAAAGTCCAATCAAACCCGAGATCACAATGCCAATACTCAAAATCACGAGGACGTGCAAACGGCTAAAGGCCAGAAAGAACACTGCTAAATAAGGCAGGATGAGCCATAAGTTATATTCTTTATAAGCCAATGCCTGGGAATCATGGCTGGTCAGAATATAGATCATTAGGGTAACTAGAGCTGCTGGAAGTGCGATCCAGACATTGACCCTGAACTTGTCACGTAATTCGACACCTTGACTGCGTGTTGCCGCAATGGTGGTATCAGAAATCATCGACAGGTTATCGCCAAACATCGCACCACCGACCACAGCACCAATGGCATAAATTGCTTCAATATTAGTGGCTTGTGCAAAACCAAAGGCAATCGGAGCACATGCGGCAATGGTTCCCATTGAGGTACCCATCGCAGTGGCAATAAAAGCTGAAATGATAAACAGCATAGGCAGCACAAACGAAGGTGGAATAATCGATAAACCTAGTTGTACGGTGGCATCCACACTGCCAATCGTGCTCGAGACACTCGCGAATGCTCCGGCGAGCATAAACACCATAAACATCAAAATCAGGTTGGGGTGGCTCGCACCCGCAATGAATTCATCAATCGCTGTATTCAGTTTGTCTCGATACAACAGCACCGCCAAAATCAGAGCGGGTAAAGCGGCGACAGGCGCTTTGATCTGATAAAAAGCGAATTCGGTTCCAATCAGAGAATGATAGATGCCGCTGCCTAAAAAGATGGCCAGAAAAACAAGAAGGGGCAACAGTGCGAGCGCGCGAGCTTGCACTTTGCCCAAGGAAGAAGTGGTCATAAAAACAGGAAATACATACGAAAACCGCTAGTATAAAACAGCTTTTGCAATATCCGAAAAGTAAAAATGTAAGAGCTAACTCTATTTTTTTACAGTAATTTTTCTTGTTTAAAATAAGTGAATCTTAATATTGATGATTTTTAAAAAACTGAAAATTAGGAAGCTTTGATCATTGAGAAAAAAAATAAAATATAGATAAATGTAGCACACGGGTTGTTCTGCAAATATCAAGACCTATTGTGGCTTTTATGGCGCTGTGCAAGTGGCGAAAAATAGCGTTACAATGCGATGTCTTGTATTTCTACAAAACCAACTCCTCAGTTTTAAACAATTCAAGGAAATTACAACCCTATGTCACGTTTAGCCACCCGTTTTGATCAGATCAAATCTCAACAGCGTAAGGCCCTGGTTTCTTATGTCATGGCAGGTGACCCTCAACCTCAAGTAACGGTGCCGTTATTGCATCAAATGGTTGAAGCAGGGGTAGATGTAATTGAACTTGGATTGCCATTTTCAGACCCAATGGCAGATGGTCCAGTGATTTCACTGGCTGCGGAACGCGCTTTGGCAGGGGGAACCAATACCCTGGATGCGTTGAATATGGTGAAAGAATTCCGTCAAAAAGACCAGGATACCCCGGTGGTTTTGATGGGGTATTTGAACCCAGTTGAAGTAATTGGCTATGAAAAATTTGTTTCAACAGCCAAAGAATGTGGTGTGGATGGCGTATTGCTGGTGGACTTGCCGCCAGAAGAAGCCGCAGATTTTGATACCGTGCTGAAACAGCATGATATGGATCAAATCTTCCTCCTTGCGCCAACATCAACCGATCAGCGTATCCAGCATGTGGTGAAACAGGCACGTGGTTTTATTTATTATGTTTCCCTGAAGGGGGTAACAGGTGCAGCCACACTGGATGTTGCTGAAGCAGCAGAACGCATCCAGAAAATCAAAGCGGTGACTGATGTGCCAGTGGGTGTGGGTTTCGGAATTAGCGATGCTGCTTCTGCGAAAGCGATGGGTAGTGTTGCCGATGCGGTCATTGTCGGAAGTGCATTTGTCAAACAATTTGCAACATTGGCACCAGAACAAGCCGTAGAACAAACGGTTAATAAAGTCAAGGAGCTTCGAGCTGCGCTCGATGAGTTAGTATGAATCAAGAAGTGAAATCAGGGAAAATTCTTAGCCCATCGACGCCATGGACTGCACGTGCAGTGCCGGGTATCCAAAAAGCCGATGAGCAACAAGCACTTAAATCTACGTTAACCGAGCCAACGATTGAGTGCCCTGAGTGCCATTCATTGGTGACGCTGACTGCCATCTCGTTTAATGCACATGTTTGCCCGCAATGTGACGAACATTTGCGTATGAAAGCGCGTGATCGTTTAAACTGGTTCTTTGACCATGTGCAACACGAACTGGGCCAGGAATTTGTTGCCAAAGATCCTTTGCATTTTGTCGATAGCAAGCCTTATCCAGAGCGTATGCGTGAAGCGCAAAGCAAAACGGGTGAAACCGAAGCGCTTGTGGTGATGCAAGGTACACTGAAAAATACCCCAATGATTGCCTGTGCCTTTGAATTCGACTTCATGGGTGGCTCAATGGGTACTGTTGTGGGTGACCGTTTTGTTCAAGCCGCTGAACGTGCGATTGAAATGCGTCAACCTTTAATCTGCTTTGCAGCTTCAGGTGGTGCACGCATGCAGGAAGGGATGTTATCTCTGATGCAGATGGCACGTACTTCTGCTGCAATTCAAAAAATGAAAGATGCCGGTTTGCCATATATTGTCGTTTTGACTCATCCAGTCTACGGTGGCGTAACGGCATCATTGGCGATGTTGGGCGATGTGCATATTGCTGAGCCTAAAGCCATGATCGGTTTCGCAGGTAAACGTGTAATCGAGCAAACAGTTCGTGAAAAGCTAGAAGAGCCGTTCCAGCGTGCTGAATACTTACTTGAGCATGGTGTTGTTGATCAGATTGTTCATCGTCACGCATTACGTGATACTGTATATCGTATTATTGCGAAACTGATGAACTTATCTTGAACAACGCTCCACTTGTAACGGATACCTTAGACACATGGCTCGATTATTGGAGCCATGTGCACGTCACAGGCATTGATTTGGGCCTTGAGCGCGTCTTGCCTGTAGCGGAGAAACTCGGAATCACTCAACCTCAGGCTAAAGTGCTGACGGTTGCCGGAACCAATGGTAAAGGTTCAACCACGACTACTTTGGCGGCCATACTCACGGCGCAAGGTTATAAAGTCGGACTGTATCAATCTCCGCATATTTACCGCTTTAATGAGCGCGTTAAATTGTCGGGTATTGAGGTGGATGATCGAAGTCTGGTTGAAGCGTTCGTTCAAGTGGATCAGGCACGTCGTGCCTGTGATTTAAGCCTGTCTTTTTTTGAAGCGACCACTCTGGCCGCTTTTGTCATTTTTAAACAGCAGCATTGTGACGTTTGGGTACTCGAAGTTGGTTTGGGTGGACGTCTTGATGTGGTCAATGTGATTGATCCTGATTTGGCGGTGATCACCAATATTGGTCTGGATCATACCGACTGGTTGGGCGACAGCATCGAACAAATTGCCTTCGAAAAAGCCGGTATTATTCGTCCGCAGATCCCTGTGGTATTTGGTGGATTGCAAACCCTTCCGCAGGCAATCCAGCAAAAAGTAGAAGAATGCCAAGCCAAACTGTATGTTGCGGAACGTGATTACTTCTATCAAATGGCTGAAGATGGCCAAAGTTGGATATTGGCTGCACCGGGTACTACGCTAAAATTACCTGTAGGCACATTGGCACTAGAAAATATTGCGACGGCTGTGGCTGCTGCTTTGCTCAGTGGTTTGCAGATCAGCCAGGCGGCCATTGCTCAAGGGATTACGACCGCACATTTAGCAGGTCGTTTTGAACAGTGTCAGATTGCAAATAAAACCGTCATTTTTGATGCGGGGCACAATCCGCATGGTGTAGAGTTTTTGTTAAAGCAATTGCGCAATTTCTTAAAATATCATACACAGTACAGCGAAGTCGTGACGGTCTTTTCCATGCTGGCTGACAAAGATATTGCGGCTGTGGTCAACTTGTTGAAAGGCTCAATTACACAATGGAAAATTGCGCCATTACAAGTACCCCGTGCAGCACCAATTGAACAGCTACAACACGCTTTGCAAGGTGAAGCAGTTGTGCAATATGATACGATTCAACAGGCCTTTAAAGCAGCCTTGGACGAGACTAAAAATAATCAATTAATTTTGGTGTGCGGTTCGTTTCATACATTAGAAGCGGTCTGGGAGTATTTGGAAGAATGTCAATGAATAACAGACAGCGTTGGATGGGTGGCGTTGTTATATTAGGTGGCGGTGTTTTATTGGCAGCATTACTTCTAAAAGGTAATCAAGAAATACATCAAAAAAATATTCAGACCTCTGCACCTGCTGAACAGCTAGAACAAAAAAATCCAGCACAAAATAATGCTCAGGCACAATTTCAGTCGTTAACAGTCGATGTTGAAACTGAAAAGCGATTGCTTGAAGAGCAACGCCGTGCCCGTGAAAAAGCAGTCGCAGAACAGGAAGCCCGTGCTGCTGAATTTCTAGCAATGCAACAACAGGCTGAAGCTGAGGCTGCCCGTAAAGCCGCGGAAGAGTATGCGGCTTTGAATGCCTTGCGTACACCAGCACAACAGAGTTCAGACAATATTCCTCCCGAGTTGGCAGAAGAACAAAAAGCCAAAAACAATTTGCTTGCGGAGGAGAAGCGCACTGCGGAACTAAAAAAGACTGAACAGCAAAAGCTAGAGGCTGAGAAAAAACTAGCAGAACAAAAACGTCAGCTTGAAACGGCTCAAAAATTAGAAGCCAGCAAGAAGGCGGAAGAAGAGCGAAAGCGACAACTTGCCGATGCCCAACGTAAGCTAGAAACCGAACGTAAGCTTGTTGCTCAGCGCCAGGCTGAGGCAGAGCGTAAAGCAGAAGCTGAACGTAAAAAGATAGAAGAAGCCAAGGCAGCCGCCAAAAAACAGGCTGAAGCTGAAAAGCTACGTGCCGAAGCGAAAAAACGTAAAGCTGAGGAAGAAGCCAAGAAAAAGGCGGAAGCAGCGAAAGCCCGTGATTTGCTAGAAAATGGTGATAAAAACTGGATGGTACAAGTTGCACTGGCCGCAAATCAGGCCAATGCTGATGCAATTGTGTCGAAGCTGCGTGCTAAAGGTTATAAAATTACCACCAGTCCGACTTCTAAAGGGATTCGTATTATGGTGGGACCTGCTAAAGATCGTGATACGGCAGATGTGACACGTCGCAAAATTACCAGTGATGCTAGCTTGAATATGAAATCTGCCTGGGTCATTGACTGGGTGCCGCTCGACAAGCGATAAATCAGATCATCTTCGCTTTATGATGGATTCGACAGTTGCTGTTGAATCCATTTTACATTTTCAGGCTGAAATAGTGCCTCGATATTGAACCAGATCGGGTGAAAGCCATAATTTCCCTGTCTCATTTCCCGCACTGCTTCAGCAATCGGCCATTGCTGAAAAATAATCCGGTACATCGCCACACTCGCGCCGGTACGGTCAGAACCATGATAGCAATGAATGAGTACTTTCTTATTCTGTTGTTGTGCTAGTTGTATCTGTTGCATGACTTGCAATAAGTCTTCACGATCAATCGCCCAAGTATGAATCGGGACATGAACGACCTCAATACCGTGCTGAGGCAGTAGTTTTTGATCGAGGTTACTAGAACGAAGATTGATGACCAGATTGATCTGTTGCTGTTGCAATAATGGCAATAAAGCAGCTTGAGGCTGTTCACTACGGAACAATCCTGCATCGACCTGATAGAAATTGTATGGGGTAGAGAGGGCTGTCGCCCAAGTGTTTGGACGTTGTTGTTCTGGTAATGCTGTCGTGGTCATACAACCTGAAAGTGGGCTTAAGCAGAGCAGTAGACTGATAATTTTTTGATTCATAGTAATGTTGAGCATCGTGGTGCAATCGTGTTCTGTTATAGCATCTCATTAGAAGTATTAAATTAAAAAATGACAATCGGTCAGCCTGATGTCAAAGATTAATAAAAAAGAAAGCCTATCGATGTTGGATAGGCTTGGAGAAAAGGAAGAAAGGTTAAAAAAATTAGTGTTTGTCTGGCTGTGGAGTTAAACGTAAATAGGGCTTAATTACCTTGTAACCCTGAGGGAAACGTTGTTTAAGCTCGGCTTCATCCTTAATCGATGGCACAATCACAACTTCTTCACCTTGTTGCCAGTTTGCAGGTGTGGCCACTTTGTAGTTATCTGTGAGCTGCAAGGAATCGATCACGCGCAAGACTTCATGGAAATTACGTCCTGTTGAAGCCGGATAAGTAATGATTAAACGGACTTTTTTATTTGGATCAATAATCACTAAAGATCGTACAGTTAAGGTGTCGCTAGCATTCGGATGAATGAATCCATACAGATCAGACACTTTACGATCCTGATCGGCAAGGATCGGGAAGTTCACGGTGGTGTTTTGCGTTTCATTAATATCCTGAATCCAGCCGTGATGTGATTCGACATCATCAACAGAAAGGGCAATCGCTTTGACATTGCGTTTGGAAAATTCATCTTTCAGTTTTGCGGTAAAGCCGAGTTCTGTCGTACAGACCGGGGTGTAATCCGCTGGATGGGAAAATAAAACGCCCCAGCTGTCACCTAGAAATTCATAGAAATCAATAAATCCTTCGCTCGATTGCTGTTGGAAATTGGGTGCGGTATCGCCTAAACGCAGTGTCATTCTTTGGTCCTCATGATGTGGGTTTATTTTTGGGATGAAACGACTATGGCGCAATTCTTTAGCAAATAAAAATATGGTTTTTCTATTTCTTTATGAAAATAATGAATATGAATGAATTAATGATCGTAAAAATCATGCAGAAAAAAACGCCTGTAGTCGATGTATGTCGGCGGTAAATTTGTTAAATTGTGCAATGCCCAACCGAATAGGCGCTAGAACCTATCCTTAGGATTTTTTAATTTGTAGGGTGCAAAGCCCTTGTACTTCACATTTCTAGCTCCATAATAACGGCTGAGAAAAAATTTATTCATTTGACAAGCAAGATTTAGAGAGTTTATTCATGTTGGCAAGTCTGATCGGAGGTATCTTCGGTACAAAAAATGAGCGCGAACTCAAGCGGATGCGTAAAATTGTCGATAAAATCAATGCGCTCGAGCCGACGATCTCAGCTTTAAGCGATGCGGACTTATCTGCGAAAACTCCAGAATTCAAACAACGTTATCAAAAAGGCGAAAGCCTTGATCTTTTATTGCCGGAAGCTTTTGCGGTCTGTCGTGAAGCTGCAAAGCGTGTGATGGGCATGCGTCATTATGATGTACAGCTCATTGGTGGTATTACCCTGCATGAAGGTAAAATCGCCGAGATGCGTACCGGTGAAGGTAAAACCCTGATGGGAACCTTGGCCTGTTATCTGAATGCATTAAGTGGTCAAGGTGTGCATGTCATTACCGTAAATGATTACTTGGCACAACGTGATGCCGAGTTAAACCGCCCACTGTTTGAGTTTCTTGGTTTGAGCATTGGGACAATTTACTCGATGCAAAACCCGGTAGAAAAGGCTCAAGCCTATCAAGCTGATATTACCTACGGTACCAATAACGAATTCGGTTTCGACTATCTGCGTGACAACATGGTGTTCTCACTGGCCGAGAAAAAACAACGCGGTCTGCACTATGCCATTATCGATGAAGTCGATTCCATTTTGATTGATGAAGCACGTACACCGTTGATCATTTCTGGTCAAAGTGAAGACTCTTCACAGTTGTATGCCGCAATTAACAGTATTCCACCTAAACTGCATCCGCAAAAAGAAGAAAAAGTCGCTGATGGCGGTCATTTCTGGATTGATGAAAAACAGCGTTCGGTGGAAATGACCGAAGCCGGTTTTGAAACTGTCGAGCAAGAACTGATTGAGATGGGGTTACTGGCAGAAGGTGAGAGTCTGTATTCTGCCGCGAATCTGAATCTGGTCCATCACGTGACGGCAGCCATTCGTGCGCATTATCTGTATCAGCGCAACGTGCATTACATCATCCATGAAGGTGAAGTCATCATTGTGGATGAAAATACCGGCCGTACCATGCCGGGTCGTCGCTGGTCAGAAGGTTTGCATCAGGCGGTTGAAGCCAAAGAAGGCTTGGAAATCCAGCCAGAAAACCAGACACTGGCCACCACAACGTTCCAGAACTATTTCCGTCTGTATAAGAAACTGTCCGGTATGACTGGTACGGCAGATACTGAAGCGGCGGAAATGAAAGAGATTTATGGTCTGGATGTGGTGATTATTCCAACGCATCGACCAATGATCCGTAAAGACCTTAACGATTTAATTTATTTAAACCGTAATGGTAAATATAACGCGATCATCAATGAAATTCGCAACATCCGTGAAGCTGGTGTTGCACCGATCCTGATCGGTACCGCAACCATTGAAGCCAGTGAAATCCTGTCGGAAAAACTGCTTGAGGCGGGTATTCAGCATGAAGTCTTGAATGCCAAACAGCACGAACGTGAAGCGGATATTATTGCGCAAGCTGGTAGTCCGAATGCGGTCACCATTGCCACCAACATGGCGGGTCGTGGTACCGATATTCTGCTCGGCGGTAACTGGAAAGCCAAGCTTGCGAAACTGGAAAACCCAACTGCGGAAGATGAAGCTCGTTTAAAAGCGGAATGGGAACAGGACCATGACATGGTCTTGAGTTCAGGTGGTCTGCATATTATCGGTTCAGAGCGTCACGAATCCCGCCGTATTGACAATCAGCTCCGTGGTCGTGCCGGTCGTCAAGGTGATCCAGGCGTATCACGTTTCTATTTGTCGCTTGAAGATGACTTGATGCGTATCTTTGCCGGTGACCGTGTGGTAGGCATGATGCGTGCGATGGGCTTACAAGAAGATGAAGCCATCGAACACAAGATGGTCAGCCGTTCGATTGAAAATGCCCAACGTAAAGTGGAAGCACGTAACTTTGACATTCGTAAGAACCTGCTGAAATACGATGATGTGAATAATGAGCAGCGTAAGATCATTTATTCACAACGTGATGATATTTTGGCAGAAAACACATTGCAGGATTATGTTGAAGAAATGCACCGTGATGTTATGCAGGGTGTGATTGCCAACTTTGTGCCACCTGAATCGATTCACGATCAGTGGGATATTCCGGGTCTGGAAAATGCCTTGCGTGTGGATTTGGCAATTGATCTGCCAATCCAGCAATGGCTTGAAGATGACCGTCGCCTCGACGAAGAAGGTTTGGTGGCGCGAATCACCGATGAAGTGATTGCACGCTATCGTGAACGTCGTGAACAGATGGGCGATGAGTCTGCAGCGATGCTTGAGCGTCATTTCATGCTGAGCTCGCTAGATCGTCACTGGAAAGATCATCTGGCTGCGATGGACTACTTGCGTCAGGGCATTCATTTACGCGGCTATGCGCAGAAAAATCCAGAGCAGGAATACAAGAAAGAAGCCTTTAATCTGTTTGTGAATATGTTGGGTGTGATCAAATCGGATGTCGTAACCGATCTTTCGCGTGTGCATGTACCAACTGCAGAAGAACTGGCCGAGTTAGAAGCGCAACAACAGGCGCAAGCGGAAGCGATGAAGTTGAGTTTTGCCCATGATGAAGTCGATGGTCTGACCGGCGAACTTCATCCACAAGAGGATGCACAGCCTGCTCCAACAGCCCACTTTACACCGCCTGCAAGCCGTAATGCACCGTGTCCTTGCGGATCTGGACTGAAATACAAACAGTGTCACGGCAAAATCTAATACTCTAGATGGTCAGTCAGAGTAAAAAAGCGGAATTTTGATTCCGCTTTTTTTATGTTTACCAGATATTGCAAAGGGCAATTAGTATTTGCAGCCGAAGAGCGTTGCATGCTATTAACTTGCACATTGCATCCGGACAGCAGGAATACCGCATGAAAACAGGATTAAGTAGCTTAGGTTTGGCTATATTACTATTGCCAGTGATGAGTTTTGCCAATACACCCCAGACCACCACCATCCCAACAGCACAGAAAACCACCACCAATTTAATTAGTCCACGTACGGGTATTCGCTATACTTTGAGTAATACGGGTGATCGTCCTGTCATTTTGAAGACTGCAAATATTACTGCCGCGGATGCCAATACGGTTAAGCGTATTGTGGCTAACAATCCTGCCTTGTCCGCAGCGAGTCAGGAAAAAGCCAAACAAGCCTTACTATCTGTTCCTGGGCAACTGGCGGCGAACTAAGGCTTGTAGGTTTTGTATCAACCGGTTCTTAGGCCGGTTTTTTATTTTGATAAAACACATGCACAGAAAATAGGTGAAATGTCGTCTGACTCTCGATTTTTAGCTGCATTTCCACTAAGCTGTGAGTTTTTTCCACAACATATTCATTGGACGTTTAAAAATGGCGGTTGGTGACGTAACGATGCCACACATGCATGTGGTGCACGGGGTAAAGATTGGCTCAGCAGAAGCGTATGTGCGTTATCCGAACCGCCGAGATCTGGTGATTTTTGAATTTGCTGAAGGTACAAATGTAGCGGGCGTCTTTACCCAGAATGCGTTTTGTGCGGCACCTGTGCATGTGTGTAAAGCTCATTTGGCACAAACCAACTCACGTTATTTAGTGATCAATACCGGCAATGCCAATGCAGGGACAGGTAAAACCGGCATGGCAAATGCGCAAAAAACCTGTGAAAAACTGGCAGAACTTGCAGGCGTGACGGCAGCCGAAATTTTACCTTTTTCAACGGGGGTGATTGGTGAACAATTGCCAATGGAGCGTTTACTTTCTGGTTTGCAACCGGCTTTAAATACGCTGAATGCGGAAGCTTGGGTGGATGCTGCAACCGGAATTATGACCACAGACACGACACCGAAAGGTGCTTCTGAGCAGTTTGAACTGGATGGTATCACTTACACGATGACCGGCATTTCAAAAGGCGCGGGTATGATCCGTCCGAATATGGCCACCATGCTCAGTTTTGTGGCGACCGATGCACCGATTTCCCGTGCCTTGGTACAACAGCTACTTAGCACGACTGTAGAACAGTCATTTAACCGGATAACTGTCGATGGTGATACCTCGACCAATGACTCCTGTATTTTTGCAGCGACAGGTCAAGCGGGCGGTACGGAAATTACTTCAGCCGATGATACACGTTATGCGGTCGTGTTGGATGTTTTGACCCGGATCATGAAACGTCTGGCGCAACTGATTGTGCGAGATGGTGAAGGGGCAACTAAATTTATTACCATTACGGTAGAAGGTGGTGCGGATACTCAAGAATGTTGCGACATTGCCTATAGTATTGCGCATTCTCCATTGGTTAAGACTGCAATCTTTGCTTCTGATCCAAACTGGGGACGTATTCTGGCTGCGATTGGTTATGCCGGGGTAAAAAATTTGGATGTTGAAAAAATTCAGGTGTGGCTCGACGATGTCCAGATCTGCAAAGATGGTGGTGCCGCAGAGGATTATACTGAAGAAGCAGGTGCACGCGTCATGGCGCAGACAGAATTGACCATCCGTGTTGACCTAGGCCGTGGTCAGGCCAAAGATACAGTGTATACCTGTGACTTGTCTTATGACTATGTCAAAATCAATGCGGATTACCGCTCCTGATTCACCTCATTTCAGTAAAGCCTCATTCTTGAGGCTTTTTTCACGATTGATCTTTTGATGTAAATCCCCATATGTACTTTAAGGTACAGCGTGGTGACTTACCTAAGTGTAAATGCCAGTTGATGACTGGTGAATGGATAGAGAAGACGTTTTATGAATGATGCGACTTTAATTGCGAATGAAGCAAAATCTATTGTACAAGCGCATTTGGATCGTTTAGGAGAGCCGAAAGAAATTCGTCTCACTGATGAAGCGAAACAACAGAAATTCGAGCAGATTAAAGCAGAACTCAAAAAACGTGATGCTGTCCTTGTTGCGCACTATTATTGTGATCCTGAAGTTCAAGAATTAGCTGAACTAACCGGTGGTTGTGTGTCTGATTCACTAGAAATGGCACGTTTCGGTCGTGATCATGCAGCATCTACTCTGGTCGTTGCTGGGGTGAAATTCATGGGTGAAACGGCCAAGATTTTATCGCCAGAAAAAACCATCTTGATGCCTACCCTTGAAGCAACTTGTTCCCTTGATTTAGGTTGCCCTGTGGATGAGTTCAGCAAATTTTGTGATGAGCATCCTGATCATACGGTTGTAGTGTATGCCAATACCTCTGCTGCAGTAAAAGCTCGTGCGGATTGGGTGGTGACTTCAAGTTGTGCGGTAGAAATTGTTGAGCATCTGGATAGTTCGGGTGAAAAAATTATCTGGGCACCGGATCAGCATTTAGGTCGTTATATTCAGAAAAAAACCGGTGCAGATATGCTGCTTTGGGATGGTGCGTGTATCGTGCATGAAGAATTCCGTTCACGCGGAATCGCCAATATGAAAGCGCTGTATCCAGATGCAGCTGTTTTAGTCCATCCAGAATCACCAGAATCGGTCGTTGAAATTGCTGATGCAGTGGGGAGTACCTCCCAATTAATCAAAGCCGCGCAGACTTTACCGAATGAGCGTCTAATTGTGGCAACAGATCGTGGCATTTTTTATAAAATGCAGCAGGCTGTGCCAAACAAAATCTTAATTGAAGCCCCAACAGCGGGTGAAGGTGCGACTTGCCGTTCGTGTGCGCATTGCCCTTGGATGGCTATGAATGAGCTCGATGGCATTCTAGAAGTATTGCAGAAAGGTGATCAGGAAATTCATGTGGATCCAGTGTTGGCACAGCGTGCCAAAGTGCCGCTTGATCGTATGTTGGCGTTTAGTGCAAGCTTAAAACGCTGATATTGATCAAAAAATGCTGAAAATGCTGTATAAATATACATTTGAAGCTGATTTTTAACTTTTTTTAAATATAGGTGTTGACGTCTCGGGGCGTCACGCCTAGAATGCACACCGTACCGCACGATGTGCGATACAGCGAAAGCTGAGATGAATCGGAGCATAGCACAGCCTGGTAGTGCACCTGGTTTGGGACCAGGGGGTCGTAGGTTCGAATCCTACTGCTCCGACCAATTCTTCAAGGCAGAGTTATCGCATGGTATTTTATCATCGATTAAGCGCCTGTAGCTCAGTTGGATAGAGCATCCGCCTTCTAAGCGGATGGTCACAGGTTCGAATCCTGTCAGGCGCGCCATTTGGTCGCTTGGTATTAAGAACCAAATATTTGATGGTGGATGTAGCTCAGTTGGTAGAGCCCTGGATTGTGATTCCAGTTGTCGCGGGTTCGAATCCCGTCATTCACCCCAATTTCGGAGCATAGCACAGCCTGGTAGTGCACCTGGTTTGGGACCAGGGGGTCGTAGGTTCGAATCCTACTGCTCCGACCAATT
>NZ_JAQIHG010000042.1:0-345 GCF_035916735.1 Acinetobacter minutum | reverse complement strand
CTGACTTTCTGACTTTCTGACTTTCTGACTTTCTGACTTTCTGACTTTCTGACTGAGTCTACCCAGAGTTATTCTTATAAAAATCCAATTTCTTTGCTAAAAATGTGTGAGAAATCACAAAAACGATTAATTAATAATCAAAAGGAAAATATATTTATCTTTTTTCCAAAAACCGCTTGCGTCTGTGATGGAATGGCCTATAATGCGAATCCATCGGCGGTGCTGTTGAAAAAAACTTGTTGAAAATCAAGCGATTGGAAATAAGTTGAATTTAAGAGTTGACATTCTGGATAAACAGAGTAGTATAGCCGACCTAGCTTGATGCTGACGAAGCATCGAGAAGAT